>NZ_JBBEUD010000007.1:0-228148 GCF_037402475.1 Caulobacter sp. CCG-8 | reverse complement strand
CGCCGGGGAACGACCTGTCGTCGACCGTCGAGCCGCGCTGGCGGGTGGGCGGCGGCGAGTATCTGGACCCGGAGACGGCCCGCCGGGCCCGCCGCGCCTGGGAGGCGGCCGAGGACCGCCGCTACAAGCGCGCTTGCCTGGGCCAATCGGACGAGCACATGACGCCGGAGGAGAAGGACGCCTGCTGGGACGCTTGGGGTGGAAACGCGCTGCTCAGCGGACCAGGCGGATCGCGACCTGGGCGGCGATACCCAGGACCAGCCACAACGTCACCCCGGCCAGGATCAGGTTGATCGTCGGCAGGCGCGGTTCGGGCGGGCGGGGAATCCTAGGCGAACGGCGGGGAAGCGGGGCGTCCATCGCGTTTCTCCCTGCGGACGCGTCGGACGCGCGCCTCGCGGGAAGTGTACGCTCACAACCTTTCAATTCATACGGGCAAATACTCTCGCAAAGAGAGTGACGCGATCAGCCCAGCACCTGGAACGCCGCCTGGCTGACCACGCCGAGGATCAGCCACAGGCCCAGCCCCAGGACGATGAACACAGGACGCGGCGAGCGCCGGTCGCGGAACCCGTGAATCTCGTGACGCGCCATGTCCTGCCCTCCAGGAACGCCGATGCGTTCGCGGAGTCAGAAACGGGCTTGGCCATAATTTCGCTGCATGTGTTAACGCGAGCGTGATCGGTTATCCACAAGCGCGGCCGCACGCTTGCGGAACCCGCCCGTCAGGAGCTTGCCGGCAAGCCAGCGGCGCACGGGTTCGTCGTAGAGCTTGAGGCAGGCCCAGGCGATCGCCACCGCGACGACGAACACCCCCGCCCCCAGCAGGGCGCCCTGGGCCGGCGGGACCTTCTTGTCGATGACCCAGCCGGTGTAGATGTAGATCAGCGGATAGTGGGTGATGTAGAGCGGATACGACAGGTCGCCGAAGAAGCGGGCGATCCGCACCGACGGCCCGTCGGCGTCCTTCTCGCCGGCCCCGAGGGCCACGATCAGCGGGAACAGCAGGATCACGCAGGCGGCTTCGTACAGGCCGTTGACCCACAGCGCCTTGCCGCCGAAGCGCGGCAGGGCCAGGGCCACGATCAGCAACAGGCTGCACAGGGCGAAGGCGTTCCTGACCTTGATCCGCTTGCCCAGCCGCATCAGCAGGACGCCCGCGAAGAACGGGAAGACGACACGGGTCAGGCCGATGCGGACGCCGTTGGCGTCCAGCGCCCAGCCGCCGATCAGGTCGCCTCGCGGGCCGGTGACCAGCAGGTGGATCGTGGCCAGCCCGGCCAGGGCCACCAGCACGCCCAGCGCGCGGTTCGACAGCTTCCGCAGGCCCACGGCGTAGAGGATGTTGGCGAGGTACTCGTAGAACAGCGACCATTGCGGTCCGTTCAGCGGATAGATCTCGCCCCAGCCGCGGATCTCGGCCGAGGGCCGCAGCGGGATCATCACGAAGCTCAGCAGCAGCACACCGACCACCTGCCAGGCCGTGACGGTCTCCAGCTTGGGGAACAGCGAGAAGTGCTGGAAGCCCAGCAGCGCCGCCCCGATCAGGCCGCCGACGATGATCATCGGCTGCAGCCGCACCAGGCGACGCTTGTAGAAGTTCCACTGGCCCATGCCCGCCCAGCGGTCGTCGTAGGCGTAGGCGATCACGAAGCCCGACAGCAGGAAGAAGAAGTCCACCGCCAGGTAGCCGTGGTTGACGATCTGCTTCTGCGGATCGCCGCCGCTGTAGGCCTCGAACAGGTGGAAGACGACCACCATCAGCGACGCCACGCCGCGCAGCCCGTCCAGGATGACGTAGTGGCTCTTGGCGGGCGCGGTCGCATCGGTCGACGTTGCGGCGGCTGAGGCGGTCATTCGGTGTTTCCCCCGGCTTCGTTGGCGGCTCCCGTTCAAGGGTCGCCCGGAAGGCTTCTTGGGTTTATCGTTAAACCACAAGCGTATTTTTGACGGGGACGCCGAAGCGATGAGCCGGGGACGCCGGACCGGCCAGGCCGGACGGGTGACGATCAAGGCGGTGGCCGCCCGGGCCGGGGTGTCGGCCATGACGGTGTCGAACGTCTTCAACGACACGGGCAAGTTCGGCCGCGAGACCCGCGAGCGGGTGCTGGCCGCCATCGCCGAGCTCGGCTACGTGCCCAACTCGGCCGCGCGGCGGCTGGTGGGGGCGACGCCGGCCCGGGTCGGCCTGCTGTACGCCGGGGTCGACAGCCTGTTCATCGACGGGGTGCTGGCGGCCACGGCGGTGGCCAGCGCCGAGCGCGGCCTGCAGCTGATGGCCCGCAAGGCCGACTCGCCGGAGGACGCCCTGGCCGTCGCCCGCGCCCTGCAGGAGGCCGGCGCCGACGCCCTGCTGCTGCTGCCGCCGTTCGACACGGTGATGGCCGGCTCGGCCCGCTTCCGGGCCCTGGGCCTGGCCGCCGCCGCGATCGCCACGGCCGCGCCCCTGCCCGGCCTGTCCACGGTGCGCATCGACAACCGCGCCGCCTCGCGGGCGGTGACGCAGCTGCTGATCGACAAGGGCCGGCGGCGGATCGCGGTCATCGCCGGCCCGCGCGACCACTCCGACAGCGTCGAGCGCCTGCTGGGCTGCCGCGAGGCGCTGGCGGCGGCCGGCCTGCCCTTGCCGGACGAACGGGTGGTCGAGGGCCGCTTCACCTTCGAGTCCGGGCTGGAGGCCGCCGAACGCCTGCTGGACCTGCCCGAGCCGCCCGACGCGATCGTCGCGGCCAATGACGACATGGCCGCCGCCGTGCTGTGGATCGCCCACCGGCGCGGCCTGGTCCTGCCCCGCGACCTGGCCGTGACGGGCTTCGACGACACCCTGCTGGCCACCCGCGTCTGGCCGTCCCTGACCACCGTGCGCCAGCCGATCGACCGGATGACCGCCCGGGCCCTGGACCTGCTGCTGGACGCCCTGCGCCAGGGGCCGGAGGCGGCGCCGACGGACGTGCTGGAGACGCATGCGCTGGTCGAGCGGGCGTCGACCTAGACCTGAGACGGGGACATGCACTTGTGCGTGTCCCCAGCGGCGGCGCGGCGGTTTGGGGACACGCACAAGCGCATATCCCCGGCCCCTACCCCGGCCCAAAGAAAAAGGGCGGGACCTTTCGGTCCCGCCCTCGTTCTTCAGCCGAGCCGACGTGGACTAGAAGTCCATGTCGCCCATGCCGCCGGGCATGCCGCCGGGGCCGCCGGCCGGGGCCGACTTCTTCGGGGCTTCGACGATGGCGGCTTCGGTGGTGATCAGCAGGCCGGCCACCGAGGCGGCGTCCTGCAGAGCGGTGCGGACCACCTTGGCGGGGTCGATGACGCCGTCGGCGACCAGGTCGACATACTGTTCGGTCTGGGCGTTGAAGCCGAAGGTGGCGTCGTCCTTCTCGAGGATCTTGCCGACCACGATCGAGCCTTCCACGCCGGCGTTCTCGGCGATCTGACGGATCGGGGCCTGCAGGGCGCGACGGACGATGGCGATGCCGGCGGTCTGGTCGTCGTTGTCGCCCGTGAGGGTCGCCAGCGCCTTCGAGGCCTTCAGCAGGGCGGTGCCGCCGCCGGGGACGATGCCTTCATCGGCGGCCGCGCGGGTCGCGTTCAGGGCGTCGTCGACGCGGTCCTTCTTTTCCTTCACCTCGACTTCGGTCGAGCCGCCGACGCGGATGACCGCGACGCCGCCGGCCAGCTTGGCCAGGCGCTCTTGCAGCTTTTCCTTGTCGTAGTCCGAGGTGGTGTCCTCGATCTGCTTCTTGATCTGCGAGATGCGGGCCTCGATGGCCGACTTCTCACCGACGCCGTCCACGATGGTGGTGTCGTCCTTGGTGATCGAGACCTTCTTGGCCTTGCCCAGCATGTCGAGCGAGACGTTCTCGAGCTTGATGCCCAGGTCTTCCGACACGACTTGAGCGCCGGTCAGGATGGCGATGTCTTCCAGCATGGCCTTGCGGCGGTCGCCGAAGCCCGGAGCCTTGACGGCGGCGACGCGCAGGCCGCCGCGCAGCTTGTTGACCACCAGGGTGGCCAGGGCTTCGCCCTCGACGTCCTCGGCGATGATCACCAGCGGACGGCCCGACTGGACGACGGCTTCCAGCACCGGCAGCAGCGGCTGCAGCGACGACAGCTTCTTTTCGAACAGCAGGATGAGCGGCTCTTCGAGCTGGACTTCCATCTTGTCGGCGTTGGTGATGAAGTACGGCGACAGGTAGCCGCGGTCGAACTGCATGCCTTCGACGACGTCGAGTTCGGTCTCGGCGGTCTTGGCTTCCTCGACGGTGATGACGCCTTCGTTGCCGACCTTGTCCATGGCGCGGGCGATCATGTCGCCCACTTCCTTGTCGCCGTTGGCCGAGATGGTGCCGACCTGGGCGATTTCGGCGTTGGTGGTGACCTTCTTCGACGACTTCTTGATCTCGTCGACGACGACGGCCACGGCCTTGTCGATGCCGCGCTTCAGGTCCATCGGGTTCATGCCGGCGGCGACCGACTTGAGGCCTTCCTGGACGATGGCTTGCGCCAGCACGGTGGCGGTGGTGGTGCCGTCGCCGGCCTTGTCGTTGGTCTTGCTGGCCACTTCGCGGATCATCTGCGCGCCGAGGTTCTCGAACTTGTCAGCCAGTTCGATTTCCTTGGCGACCGAGACGCCGTCCTTGGTCGAGCGCGGGGCGCCGAAGGACTTTTCGATCACGACGTTGCGGCCCTTGGGGCCCAGGGTCACCTTCACCGCGTTGGCGAGGATGTTGACGCCGCGCAGCATCTTGTCGCGCGCGTCCGAGGAGAAATAAACGTCTTTAGCGGCCATTTGAGAGCCCTTCTAAAAGAGAAACTTGGAGAGGAAACGGTCGAGCTGTCAGCCGGGCCTTAGGCCTCGACGATGCCCAGGACGTCGCTTTCCTTCATGATCAGCAGGTCCTGGCCGTCCACCTTCACTTCGGTGCCGGACCACTTGCCGAACAGGATGCGGTCGCCGGCCTTCACGTCGAGAGCAACAACGTCGCCCTTGTCGTTGCGGGCGCCGGGGCCGACGGCGACGACTTCGCCTTCCTGCGGCTTTTCCTTGGCGGTGTCGGGGATGATGATCCCGCCCTTGGTCTTGGTTTCTTCTTCGACGCGCTTCACCAGGACGCGGTCGCCGAGAGGGCGAAATTTCATGAGTCTTCTCCGTCGGGACGGTTTTAAATTATGGTTCGTCAGCCAGCGGGGAGCGTCGCTGTTAGCAGTCGCTCCCATCGAGTGCCAACGCCGGGCAGGAGTTAGGACCGGGGGTGGGGGGAGTCAAGGACGCCGGACGTCGATTTGCTGTGGGCGAAAACCGCTCAAGCTCAGACGGCGGACGGAAAGCCGGGTCGCAGGCGTTGGATCAGGAAGATCAGCACGAGGACGGCGCATGACAAGGATCCCCCTCCTCACCGGCCCGGCCTTCGCCGCCCTGCTCCTGCTGGGCGCCTGCGCCAGCGACGCCACCCTGCCCGTGCGCACCGTGACCGACGTCGACGCCGACGCCGGGACGGTCGAGCTGGTCAGCGGCCAGGACCTGGAGATCGCCCTGCCCCTGACCGCCGGCACGGGCTACGGCTGGCGGCTGGACCAGGAGCCCTCGCCCCTGCTGACGGGCGGCTCCAGCTTCCAGACCGAGGCCAAGGCGCCCGGCGCGCCGGTGCGGACGGTCTATCGCTACACCGCCGCCGCGCGCGGCCGGGGCGACCTGTCCTTCACGCTCAAGCGCCCCTGGGAGCCCGACGCGCCCGGCGACCGGCGGGTGGTCTTCCACATCCGCGTGCGCTGAACGCCCGACGACGCCCCGATTTCCGGACGCGCGAGGATTGTTGCGACGCCGCAAATACTCGCGGGAAACATCGCATAACGATGCTATTCCAACGTCTCGAAGGAAAATGGAAAAATCTTTTGAGGGCCACCGGTTTCCGGGACGTCTTTATGGGCGTTTTCCGGCAAATGCGGCCATGGTGTGTCCCTGACGCGACAGCGTTCTCCTAGTTTTATGACAAAGCTGTAATTGTCGTTGACCGGATTCGGAGCGGCCGATTACCTCGCCATCCGGGGAAAAACATCGACTCCGTATTCGCTCAACACACCGCGCACGAACCCTTCGTGCGTGCATGGGGGTACTTTTGCAAAAATCCACCACTCGCGCGCGCCTGCTCGCGTCTTCGCTGCTGTGCGGCGCCGTCCTGGCCGGTCCGTCCCTGGTCCTGGCTCAAACGGCTGACAACGCCACCGTCGAAGAAGTCGTCGTCACCGGTTCGCGCATCAAGCGCGACACCTTCTCGGCCCCGTCGCCGATCGCCACGGTGTCGAACGAGACCATCACCGACTCGGGCAACGTGATCCTCGGCGACGTGCTGATGGACCTGCCGATGGTCAACGCCAACAGCAACGCGCAGAACACCTCGTCGACGCTGTTCAACGCCGGTCAGGCCCGCATCGACCTGCGCGGCCTGGGCGCCTCGCGCACCCTGGTGCTGGTCGATGGCCGCCGCCACGTGTTCAGCGACGCCGCCTCGCCGGCCGTCGACCTGAACATGATCCCCTCGCTGATGGTCGAACGCGTCGACGTCGTGCCGGGCGCCGGTTCGGCCGTGTACGGCTCGGAAGCCATCGCCGGCGTCGTCAACCTGATCATGGTCAAGAAGTACGACGGGCTGAAGCTCGACGTGCAGACCGGCATCTCGCAGGAAGGCGACGGCGAAGAGTACCGCGTCGGCGCCCTGTACGGTCACAAGTTCCTGGACGATCGCCTGAACGTGGTGGTCGGCGCCGAACTGGCCCGCCAGGAAGGCATCATGCAGAAGGACCGCGACTGGGCCATTCCGGGCATCCGTCGCGACACCACCAAGGCTTCGCAGCCGGTGATCATGAACAGCCGCTCGAACACCTCGCCCTACGCGACGTTCCAGCTGATCGGCGGCAACACCCTGGGCACGGCCCGCGCCGTGACCCTGGACGTCCGCGACCCGACCAAGGTGGTCCGCCTGTCGGCCCCCTGCTCGACCGCCACCGTCCAGCCGACCTGTCAGGACGAGGCCCTGTTCTACAGCGGCGTCCTGAACCAGTTCCAGAACGAGACCAGCCGCGGCTCGGTGCGCGGCTACGCCGACTACGCCGTGACCGACCACGTCAAGCTGTTCGGCGAGTTCAGCTACGCCCGGGCCAAGGCCTACGGCATCTTCCAGCCGGCCTTCTCGTCGGCCGTCGGCGGCGGCACCATGCCGGTGACCATCAAGGGCGACAACGCCTTCCTGAACGGCACGGGCTCCACCGCCGCGGCGCTGCGCGCCGAATGGCTGGCGGCCGGCAAGACCCTGACCGCCGCCCAGACCGCCCAGGTCGGCAAGTTCTGGGTCGAGTTCGGCGGTCGTAACGTCGAGACCGACCGCGAAACCGTCCGCGCCGTCGTCGGCATGAACGGCGACTTCGACGCCATCGGCCGCAACTTCTCGTGGGACTGGTACGCCCAGTACGGCAAGACCACCGGCGACACGACCTCGTTCAACGTCCCCAACATCCAGAAGGTGCAGTGGGCCACCGACGCGATCCTGGTCGGCGGCAACGTCGTCTGCCGCGCCACCACCGTGGCCGCCACGGCCGCGGCGGCCGCCGGCTGCAAGCCCTGGGACCTGGTGAACGGCGCCTCCAAGGACGCGATCAACTACACCAACGCCACGGCCACCACGACCGCCGACATCAAGCAGACCGTCGCCGGCGCCAACATCACCACCGACCTGTTCACCCTGCCCGCGGGCGCGGTGGGCGTGGCCGCCGGTGTTGAATACCGCAAGGAAGAAAGCACCTTCATCCAGGATCCGGTCTCGGCCGTCCCGAACACGCTGTTCTTCAACGCCGTCGGCACCCGCGCCGGCCAGTACGACAGCAAGGACGCCTACGGCGAAATCCGCGTTCCGGTCTTCAAGGACCTGAAGTGGACCTACGACCTGAGCGTCGAAGCGGCCGGCCGCATCAGCGACTACTCGACCATCGGCACCGCCAAGCAATGGCGTCTGGCCGGCGAGTGGGCGCCGATCCGCGACATCCGCTTCCGGGCCAACAAGGGCACCTCGGTGCGCGCGCCCAACATCGTCGAGCTGTACTCGCCGCAGAGCGTCAACTTCACCAGCACGGCCCAGGACCCCTGCGACAAGTCGCAATACGGCGGCCTGAGCGCGTCGCAGGTGACGACCCGCGTGGCCAACTGCTCGGCGGCCATCAGCGGCTACAACAAGGACACCTTCGTCTCGAACATCGGCACGGGTCGCTCCTCGCTGCAGCTGCAACAAGGCGGCAACCCCGACCTGAACGAGGAAAAGGCCACCACGACCCAGATCGGCGTGGTCCTGCAGCCGCGCTTCATGCCGGGCTTCCAGCTGGCCTTCGACTGGTACAAGAGCGACATCACGGATGAAGTCGGCACCGTCCCGACCCAGACCCTGCTGACCGACCTCTGCTACAACTCGACCACGGCCTACGCCTCCAACCCGTTCTGCGCCCAGATCATCCGGGACGCGACCGGCAGCTCGCAGACGCCGGCCGCCGGCGTGGCGGGCGGCATCAGCCGCGTGATCCTGCTGAACCAGAACGTGGCGTCGGTGAAGATCGAGGGCTGGGACTCCTCGGCCCAGTACCAGTTCCCGCTGGCCAGCCTGCTGCAGGTGAGCGACGAGATCGGCGACGTCAGCCTGCGCGTCGACGTCACCCGTCAGTATCACTGGAAGCTGCAGGGCCTGCCGGGCCAGGCCTTCACCGAGCTGGCCAACGCCATTCCGAACGCGACCCCGGAATGGAAGGCCAACATGGCGGCCACCTGGTCGGGCCAGAAGCTGCGCCTGCAGTGGCAGACCCGCTTCATCGGCTCCATGGCCGTGGCGACCCCGTCCACGCCGGTCTCGTCGCTCGATCCGTACTACACGGACGACCACTTCGAGCACGACGTGCGCGCCACCTACCGTCTGAACGACCAAGTGTCGTTCCGCGGCGGCGTCGTGAACGTGACCAACGAGCGTCCGCCGTTCCTGCCCGAGACCTACACGGGCACGGGCACCGGTTCGTCGACCTACGACAACCGCGGCCGCTTCTTCTTCATCGGCGCGACGATGACCTACTAGGCCTCGCGTCGGTCCCGGGTTCGCCCGGGGCCGGTTCGAGCGGAGGGGGCGGCGGACCATCCGGTCCGCCGCCTTTTTTCGTTGGGCGCTTTCCTGGCCTTGGCGCGGGCGCGGAAACTTGGTCTTGATGGGTCGGTGACGGAGGATCCGCGATGATCGACCATATCGGCCTGACGGTGAGAGACCTCGACGCCTCCAAGGCCTTCTACGACGCCGCCTTCGCCCCGCTGGGGATCGACGTGGTGATGAGCGTCGGCGCCGAGGAGACCGGCGCCCACGCCTTCCTCGGCTACGGCCCGCGCGCCGACGGCCGCGACATCCAGGCGGGCAAGCCCAGCTTCTGGATCGGCGGCGGCGAGACCCTGACCGGCCCCATGCACGTGGCCTTCACGGCCGGGACGCGGGCGGCGGTCGACGCCTTCCACGCCGCGGCCCTGGCGGCCGGCGGCCGCGACAACGGGGCGCCCGGCCTTCGGCCGCATTATCACCCCAACTACTATGGAGCTTTCGTGCTCGATCCGGACGGCCGCAACGTCGAGGCCGTCTGCCATGCCCCGGCCTAGACGAGCGGAGACCCTGCGAGCGTGACCATCTCGAGCTACGGCCTTTCGCTGATCCTGGCGATCATCGCCTGCGTGATCGGCGGCGCCCTGGGCGGCCTGACCCTGGTCCGCCCCGGTTCGGTGCTGGGACTGACCGCCCTGGGCGGCGACCCGCCGCCGGCCGGGGAGGGGGACGGCGACGCGCCGCCCGCCGCCTCGCCGACCGAGGGCCGGGCCCTGGGCGGCCTCCTGATCCTGTCGCACGCCACGGCAGCGCTGTTCCTGGGCTACCAGTCCAACGTCGGCGCGGCCATGGCCTTCGCCCTGGCCATGGCCTGGACGGGCGCGGCCCTGGGCCGGGCCGTCTCGGCCCTGGTGGACAAGTCGAAGGAGCGCCTCAACCTGGCCAGCCTGGCCTTCGAGGTGATGATCGCCGTCACCCTGTCGCTGCCGTTCTTCAACGCCGGCCGGCTGGTGGTGCTGCGCGGCCACGGGATGCTGGTCTAGGGCGCCCGCCCGATCAGCGCGCCGCGTTCGCCGCTGAATCGATGCGCTGTTTCGCCCCGGCCTCCGCGTCGGTGAGCCTGGCCCGATAGGCCTCGTCCCTCGCCCGCAGCGCATCGTGGCGCGCCTTCAACAAGGTTCTGGCTTCCTCCTCGAAGGATACGGGGCGGCCGGCCACTCGGCGATCCGAAAGGTCGCTGGACATGGCGACATGCTCGTCGGAGATGAGGCCGCCGATGCAGACGTGGGCGTCGGAGATGGCCATGCTGGTCGCAACGTGATTGTCGCTTGTGGCCATGCTGGTCGCGACGTGGTTGTCCGACCGTCGCGCCCATTCCTGCAATTTCGCCGTCTCTCTCTCAAGCTCCGCCTCGCTGGACAGGTTGACGAACCCGCCGCCGCCCGCGCGCGCGACCGCGGTCAGCTTCGCCGCCTCGCCCGACGGCAGGTTGAAGCCGATGACGTTGACGATCGCCCGCGTGCGGCCGCTGTTGATCCGACGGGCGACGGCCACGGGATCGCCGCCGCACGTCTCCTCCCCGTCCGACACCACATAGATGACCTGCTCCCCGGGCGTGGCCGAGGCGGCCAGCAGCGCCTCGGCGCGATCGAGTCCGGCGGCGAGCGGCGTCCAGCCCACCGCGCGGACCTCTCCCAGCGCCGTGCGGAGCCGCCCCCGGTCCGCCGACATCGGCGCCAGCACGTCGACGGCGGAACAGGATTTCGCCTTGCCGGCCTGGCTGTTGTCGCCCTGCTGGCCGAAGACCAGCAGGGACGTTTGCACCGATGCCGGCAGTCCGTCGACGAAGCCCAGCGCCGCCTCCCGCGCCAGTTCCAGCTTGGTTCGGCCGCCCATGCGTCCGGCCATCGAGCCGGATCCGTCGATCATCACGATCACGCGCGTCGGCGGAACCCGGGGGGCGATGTCACCGGCGGGGGCTTTCAGCGCCGGCTGCTTGAGCGCCACATCCTCCTTGAAGCACGCCTCCGGATCCTTCTTCGTGAACTGGGCGACATAGGCCCGGGCCTCCGCCGAACCTCCCGGGGCTTTCGCGCCGGCGTCGACCTGGCCGCGATCGGCCGCGGCGTTCCGGTCGCCCCGGGGGCCGCCGCAGCCGATCAGCGCGAGGGCGAGCCCACAGGCCACGAGACTAGGAACTGGAACGGCTGTCATTTCCGCGTCGCCTCTCAGGCGGACCGAGGCGCCGGATCACGCGCCGCGATGGTCTGTCGGGGATGCGAACGGGCCGCGAAACATTGGGTTCCGGAACACCGCTGGGCGTATCGCCGCCCCCTCACCGCCCCCGCAGGGTCTGGGACGGGCTCTCGCCGAACATCGCCCGGTAGGTCACCGAGAACCGGCCCAGCTCCCAGAAGCCGTGCTCCAGGGCCACCTGGGTGACCGAGGCCCCGGCTTCGCGGCCGGCGACCAGGGCCTTGCGGGCCGCCGACAGGGCCCGCAGCCGCAGATAGGTCCGGGGCCCCACGCCCAGCCCCTCCTCGAACGCCCGGTTCAGGGTCCGCCGCGACAGGGACAGGGCCTGGCAGAGCTCGGGGATCGCCACGGCCCGGCCCGGACGCTGGTCCAGATGGTCCTCGACCTGGCGCAGGATGCGGGCGCTGTTGATCCAGCCCTGCCGCCGGGGCTCGCGGCGCACGCCGTCCGCCAGCGCGGTCAGGAAGCCGTCGACGGCGCCGTCGCGCAGGGCGGCCTGGGCCTGGGGCGTCAGCAGGCTCCCCTCCCAGGCCAGAAGCTCGAGCCGGGCCTTCAGCTCGATGTGCAGTCCCAGGGCCAGCTGCGGCCGCAGCCGCGCGCAGGCGCTCCACGGGCGGTCGTCGGCCAGGCCGTCGAAGGCGCCGGCGCGGTCCCGCAGCCGCTCAAGCGGGGCCGTCAGGGCGGCGTAGGCCGTCAGCCCGTGCTGGCGGGCCTCGCGCTCGCCGCCGTCCGGCAGGATCAGCAGGTCGCCGGCCTGGACGTCGTGGCCCCATTCGGTCGGCCGCCCTTCGCCGGGGTCGGGCGTCTGCTCCAGGACCACCACCAGGGCGGCGGCGCCGGCGGCCATCACCCCGCGCAGGCGCAGGTCGCCGGTGATCCGGCCCAGCGTCAGGGTCAGGTCGCCGTGGATCGCGTGGGCCAGGGCGCCCCGGCAGGGGGCCGCGCTCAGCTGGGTGACCGCCAGGTCGGCGCCGGGGACCGCCTCGCGCAGGTCCTCGACGCCGGCGATCTCGCGCCCCGTGAAGCGGATCGGACGGCCCGGGTCTTCATTTCCGCGCCCAAGGCATGAACCATTCATCCGGCAATGCTGTCGCCATACAAGCCGGCCGTAAATCAGGGTTTTACCCTATTTTTCGGCGACAAGTGCAATCTAGGGAATGATTATTCAGGGATAGTGGGACAACTGCATCTCGAAGGTCTCATGCCTTGGAAAAATATCTCACGGATTGAGCGTAAACAACAATTCGACATCAAGGTTAATTTGGCGAGATGTGCATAGCGGCTGCTTGCCCAAGGCCCGACAGTGAAGGTCGATGACGGGCGTCAGGAGACGGCGATGGGATCGCGGACTTGGGCGGGGGTCGAGGACTTCGGCACGCTAGACGTCGAGATCACCCCCGACTGGGCGGCCTTCGCCCATTGGACCCCGGCCCAGCGGGCCCTGAAGGTCGAGCTGGACGGCGAACGCCGCCAGGCCGAGCAGGTCGCCGAAAGCACCGGCCGGCTGGTGTCGCGCCTAGTCGCCGAGATGGTCGCCGCCGAGCGGCCCCGGGCGCCCGACCTGGCCGCCTGACGCGCCAAGCCCGGCGACCTTGCGCGCGTCCCTCGGGGCGCTAGTCTCGCGCCATGACCCAACGCCCCCTCGACCGCCGCAACGTCCTGATCGGCGCCGGCCTGCTGGCCGCCCTGCCCGCCGTCGCCCTGGCCCAGACCGCCCCGACGCCGACCCCTGCCCCGGCGGCGCCGGCGCCCAAGCCGCCGGTCTATGTGGCGATCGATACGCCGCAGGGCCGGATCATCATCGAGCTGGCCGTGGCCCAGGCCCCGATCACCACCGCCAACTTCCTGCGCTATGTCGACCGCAAGCTCTATGACAAGGCCACCTTCTTCCGCGCCTCGCGGGCGCCCAGCGCGGTGGACTACGGCCTGATCCAGGGCGGGCTGCAGGGCATCGGCGCCCTGCCGCCGGTCGCCCACGAGCCCACCACGCAGACGGGCCTCAAGCACGTGGACGGGACGGTCTCGATCGCCCGCACCGCGCCGGGCACGGCCACGTCGGACTTCTTCATCTGCATCGGCGACGCGCCCTATCTGGACGCCGATCCGAAAGCCCCGGGCGACAACCTGGGCTTCGCCGCCTTCGGCCGGGTGGTCCAGGGCATGGACGTGGCCAAGAAGATCCTGGCCCTGCCCACGCCCGGCAAGGCGATCAACCCGGTGATGAAGGGCCAGATCCTCGACCCGTCGGTGCCGATCACCTCGGCCCGCCGCATCCCCGCCCCGACGGGCCCGGACGTGACGCCGCCGCCGAAGCTCTGACGGCTTCCAAATACTATCAACCGTTGTCATCCCGGAAGCCTCGCAGAGGCTGTCCGGGACCCAGGGGACTGGGCGGACGCGGTGCGGTTCACCTGGATCCCGGACAAGCGCTGCGCGCTTTCCGGGATGACAACGTGAAAGGTCCCCGCCGGAGCTTCAAACAAAGAAAAAGGGCGGCGCCGTCGCCGGCGCCGCCCAGGTGATGCCTCCGGGGAGGAGGATCCGGTTAGAACGTCGCCCGCAGGCCCAGCAGCACCTGGCGGCCGGGGTAGTAGACGCTGTACGGCGCGTTGTCGTAGCCGAAGGTGGTCCGCAGGGGCTCGTTGGTGATGTTCAGGGCGTCCAGGGTCAGGCGGAAGGCCTTGTCCATGAACGGCAGCTGGTAGCCGGCCGAGACGTCCAGCTGGCCGCGGGCCTCGGCCTTGAGCGGCACGTTGATGTTGTTCTGCGGGGCGTTGGCGGCGATCGACTCGTCGTTCCACACGTAGTTCACGCTGACCGACACGCCGTGGTCCTCGTAGAAGCCCTGCAGATTGTAGCTCCAGGGCGCGACGCCGGTGGCGACGAGGCCCGACTCCGAGCTCTGTTCCAGGCGCGTGGCGTTGGCCGAGAAGCCCAGGCCGTGGACCACGAAGTCCAGCGGCTGGACCCAGGTGACTTCCACGCCCTGGATCAGCAGCTTGTTGAGGTTGACCGGCTTGGTCAGGGTCACGGTGGCCACGTTCGGCCCGCCGCGCAGGTCCAGGGCCTGCTGCTGCGAGACGCTGAGGTCGGCGTAGTTGATGCCCAGCGACGTGAACGGCACGGTGCTCTGGGTGTTGATCGTGAAGCCGTCGACGTCCTTGCGGAAGAAGGCCACGCCCACATAGCCGATGCCGCCGGTGTAGTACTCGCCGCCGATGTCGATGTTGTTGGAGGTGTAGGGCTTCAGGTTCGGGTTGCCGGCCGTCGCGACCTGGGCCGAGATGTCCGAGAAGGTGGTGCCGGGCAGCAGGCTGCCGGCGTCGGCCCGGGTCATGCTGCGCGAGGCCGCGACCCGCAGTTTGATGTTGTCGCTGACGTCGTAGACGATGTTGGTCGACGGCAGGATGTCGTCGTACTTCGAGCTCAGGGTCTGGTCGACGATGCCGGTGCTCACCGTGATCGGGCTGGTGACGCTCTGGTCGGTGTGGAAGTAGCGCAGGCCGAAGTTGACGGTCAGGTCGCGGTCCAGCACCTGGCCCTTGGCGTTGGCCTCGGCATAGGCCCCCCAGGTCTTCTCCTCGATGTCGCCGACCGCGCCGCCGGTCACCGCGCCCGTCGATTGCGGGGCGTTGTCGCGGTAGTAGGCGTAGTTGCTGGCCTTCATCAGGGCCGCCACGTCCGGCATGATCATGCTGGTGTAGCCGACGCCGCCGCTGGCCAGGTGGCCGAAGTCGCCGACATCCCAGCGCTGCAGGTACTGCGACAGCTGGCTGTTGGTGATCACGCCCGAGGTCCCGGCGCAGCCCGTGCCGCAGGTCGCGTTCTGGAAGGCGGTCGAGTTGTCGTAGGCGCGGATCGAGCGGCTGGCCTCGTCATAGGCCGCGCCGAACTTCAGGTTGACGGTGTCGTCGCCCCAGCGCGCGTCGACGTGCGCGCCCTTGGTGGTGGTCTCGCGCTTCACGTTCTGGACGTTCACGCGGTACCACTGCCAGCCCAGGTTCGGGTCGCCCAGGTCCTTGTTGGTGGTGATGATCGGCTGGCCGTCGGAGCCCGTCGAATAATAGACGTCCAGGCCCGACTGGGCCGGGGTCTGGAAGTCGAACTGCGGCTGCTCGCGGAAGAAGGTCGAGTGGCCGTAATTGACCTGGGCGTCGACGACGAAGTTGTCCTTCGGCTGCCAGCGCATGGTCGGGTTGACGTTGTAGAACTTGGTCGTCTGCTTGAAGATGTCGTTCTCGAGGAAGAAGCTCGAGTTGGCGAAGGTGCCCGAGGTGACGACGTTGTTGGCGTCCACCGTCAGGTCGATCGGCACCATGCCGCCCGTCGAGGTCGACGACGTGCCGGGCCCCGAGTTGCGGACGTACCAGTTCATGTTCAGGCGCTGATAGTCGCGCTTGGATTCGGCGTACATGCCGTCGATGGCGAACTGCAGCTCGTCGGTCGGACGGTATTCCAGCGACAGCAGGGCCGAGACGCGCGAGCGGGTGCCTTCGGTGTAGCTGTTGCGGCCCAGGCGCGGGATCAGGGCGCGGCTCAGCTGGTCCTGGGTCAGGCCCGAGGTGGCCGTCAGGTCCAGGGTCTGGCCGGGCGTCAGGCCGTGGCCGACATTGTTGGGCGCGACGCTGGCGTAGACGAAGCCGTTGCCGCCCGGATCGGTGCAGCCCGTGCCGCACGAGAAATTGCCGTCGGTCCAGCCCACGGACTCGAAGCCGTCGACGCGGGTCTTGGTCTTCACGCCCGAGACGCCGAACAGCACGCCGAACTTGTCCCAGGTCTTGCTGGCGACCACGGCGCCGCGCGGGCTGAGGTCCTTGTTGCTGTCGGTGTACTGGCCCTGGGCGATCACGGTCAGGTGCTCGCCTTCCTTGTCGAACGGACGGGCGCTGTGCAGGTTGATCGTGCCGGCGATGCCGCCTTCCAGCTGGTCGGCCTGCGGGCTCTTGGCCACGTCCAGGCGGGTGAACAGTTCCGACGGGAAGAAGTCCAGGTCGACTTCGCGGTTGGCGCTGCCGCCGTTGGTGCCGCCGTCCGAGGCCACCGCGATCTGGGTGTTGTTCAGCATCACCTTCGAGAAGCTGGGGCCCAGGCCGCGGATCGAGACCTGCACGCCCTCGCCGTTGATGTCGCGGTTGATCTTGACGCCCGGGATGCGGTTCAGGGTCTCGGCCAGGTTGGTGGCCGGCAGCTTGCCGATGTCCTCGGCGAAGATGGAGTCGCCGAAGGCCACCGAGTCGCGCTTGGCCATGGTGGCCTGCTGCAGGCTGCGGCGGATGCCGGTGACGATGACTTCGTCGACGGCGGTGCTGTCGTCGGCCGGGGCGGCGGCGGCCGGTTGAGCGGCCACGGGGGCGTCGGCCGGAGCGGTCTGGGCGTGGGCGGCGGTCGCGGCCAGGCCCGCCAGGGCGGTGGCGGCCAGCAGGGCCGCGCGGGGGTTGAATCGGGTCATGCTTCACTCCTGGCCCGCCTGGGGGGAGCGGCGGGCCTTCCTAATGATTGGGCTTGTTCGGGTTGGATCAGCGGTAGCGGTAGAGCTTCACCCGCTGGATCTGGAACTGGTCGGGCGGCAGCCGGATGTGCCGTCCCTGGTGGGTCTGGTCGCCGTTCAGGGTGCGGCCCGGGACCCAGCGGCCCTGGGCGTCGAACACGCCCTCGACGGCGCTGTCGATGCCGGCGATAGGCGGGCCCTCGCCGGCCCCCGCGAAGGTGACCACCAGGCCGCGTCCGGCCATCAGGTACTCCTCGGGTCCGATCTGGACGATGATCCCGCCGTGGGCGGCGGTCTTCTGGTCGGCCTTCGGCGTCCAGGTGTCGATGAAGGCGACGTTGAAGCGGTAGTCGCCGATGACCTGGCTGACGGGCTGGTCCAGCACCGTGCCGTCCTCCAGCACGCGCGGCTTGAAGCCCGACATCCTGCCTTGGCCCTGGGCCGCCAGGATCGCCGGGGTCAGCTGGCGCAGGACGTCATAGGCCTGGGTGACGGCCTCCTGGTCCTTGCCCTCGGCGGTCTCGACCTGGAAGGGCGAGAAGCCGAACGCCTCCAGCTTGCCGATCGCGTAGAAGGCGTTGGCCGGCGTCTCGGGCGCGCCGACATTGTTGGCTTCCGGGATGAACAGCGCATTGTCGCGGCGCTTGTAGCGGCCGGCCAGGTCGTTGAAGTTCGGGAAGTAGATGTCGGGCGAGATCAGGTCGAGGCTGGGCGCGCCGGTCTTCCACACGTCGATCAGGTGCGGCAGCGGCCCGCCGCTGGGATATTCGCCCGGCGCCTTGCCCGTGCGGTTCAGGGCCACGTTCACGTACATCGGCAGCGGATAGGCCGCCTTGCCCGCGCGGGTCACGGCGTCGGTATAGCGGGCGTAGGACCAGGCGGTGAACACCTCCTGGCCGGCCTCGGCGTCGCCGAACACCTGGGCCCAGGTCCCGGACGTCTTGGCGCCGTGCGCCTTCCACAGGGCGCGCAGCTCGGGCTCGATGGCTTCCCCGCCTTGGGACAGGCGTTGCAGCAGTTCGGCCGGGACCGGGCCGGCCCAGGCGGCGTCGGCCTCGGGGCCCCACTCGCGGGCGGTGGGCAGCATGCCGATCTCGTTCTCGACCTGGACCATCAGCACCGCGCCCTTGGCGTCCACCGCCTTCAGGTGGGCCAGCAGGGCGGCGTAGGCCTTGGCGTCGGCGTCGCGCGTATTGGTCGAGAAGGCCGACAGGATCTCCTGGCTGACGCCGTTGGCGGCCTTGGCGCGCGGGAACCGGTCCTGGTCGCGCTTCACCCACGACGGGACGTAGGTGGACATGCTGTTCTTCCACGCCCCGAACCACAGGATCACCAGGTGCATGTCCTGGGCGCGGGCGTCCTTGATCAGGCCGTCGACGCTGGAGAAGTCGTACGCCCCCTCCTTCGGCTCGATCAGCTCCCACGACACGGGCGCGAGCACGGTGTTGAGGTTCATGGCCTTCAGCTTGGGCCAGTACTTGGCCATGTAGGCCTGGCTGGAGGCGCTGGAATTGCCCAGCTCGCCGCCCAGGACCAGCAGGGGCTTGCCGTCGACCACCAGGCGCTGGGCCGAGCCCTGCGTCTCCAGGCGGGGCATGTCGGCGAGGGCGGCGTGGGACACGACCAGCGAGGCCGCCAGCGCGCCGGCCAGCGCGCCCACGAGACGCGGGGCGCGGCTCGGGCGTGGCTGGCGAGTTCTATGCTGGAGGGGTCCCTGGTCCATTCGCTTCCCCGCTCCGGTTCGGCGTACTGACGCGCCGTGACCGATGATACCGCTAACACATCTGACATAAGGTCTGACCTGTCAATCTCGATAATCGGCAATTGTCAGGCCAATATCTTGACTGTGGCGCCGATGCTGACGCCGAGGTGAAAACCGGTCTCCCACGGGGTTCCGCAGCGGCAATCCGCGCCCATCGCGGGCCGTACGCGAACCGAGACGACATCCCGTAGGGTTTAATATTCCGCCGTTACGTCAATATCTTATCGACACTTTCGCGAGAATTCCCGCCGAAAGTCGCCGCCAGGACGCGCTCGACCGAGCGATCCGCGCGGGCCGAGGGACGGCCGCGACGCCACGGGATCGCGGAGCGTGGCCTTAGTCTCGGGTCGTTTCAGCTTCGTTTCCGGCGCGTATTTGTCTGACCACATTTGCGCCTTGTTCGGGAGAACGCCCATCGGTGAAGCTTGCGGGACGCAGTGGTCAGACCTTTGCCGTGACGCGTGGCTTCAGACGGTCACCGACTTCAGCGGGACGAAACCCGCCTCGGTCTCCAGCCGCAGGCGGTAGTCGCCGGGCCGCAGGAACAGCACCGCCGAGGTCGCGCCGGGCGCCAGCACCTGCTGGTCGGCCGGGATGGCCAGGTCGGGCTCGACCGCGTGGACGGCCTGGACGATGACCGCCGCCTCGCGGGGGCCGGGGACGGCGGCCTCCAGCCGGCGGCGCGTGGGATCGGCGGCCAGCCAGCCGGGCCGTCCGGCGACGTCGGCCACGGGCGGGTGGAACACCGCCAGGTCCGCCCCCGCCGGCTTCGCGCCGATCCAGCCGTCCGGACCGCGCACGACGATGGAGTCCGCGGGCTTGAAGCGCTCCAGCACCGCCGTCGTCATCGGCGGGTCGGCGGCGTGCGGCGCGAACGAGCCCGTATAGGCCTGGGAGACGCACAGCGGATCGACGCCCGCCTTCTCGCGCAGCTGGGCGGCGAACCACAGCAGGCCCCGGTGGTCGGGCGTCTTGCGCAGGTGGGCGTAGCCGCAATGGACCAGGACCCGCGCGTCCGGGTTCGGCGTCAGCACGTCGGCGATGAAGTTCTCGGCCTGGGCCGGCTCGCGGCGCACGATGGCGGCCGCGCCGGTCTCGCCCGCCCGGCGTTGATCCTGGCGCTGCTCGTAGGCCGCCAGCCGATAGCCCAGCTCGGCCGCCTCGCGCACCGCCTCGCCATAGACCGGGTCATGCAGATAGTAGCCGAAGGCCGGGTTCAGGGCCGCCCCGGCCTTGAAGGTCCGCACGTCCGGCGCGCCGGGGCTGCGGCTGTTGAGGAAGTCCTCGGCGGCCAGGATCTCGAAGCCCAGCGGCCGCAGGGCGCGCAGCAGGCGGGCCAGGAACCAGCGATGGCGCGAGGCGACGTGGGCCTCGTTCAACATGACCACGCGGCGGTCGCGCGCCGCCTCGACGATGGCGGCCACGGCGTCCTGGGCGGTCGCCTCGGCGGCCAGGGGCGGGTCGTCCGCCGGTCCCATGGCGGCCGACCTCAGGGCGATCCCCTCGTCGCCGAGGAACGAGGCCGCCTGCTGCAGCGACGGGTCCGTCGGCGCGGCCTGGATGGCCCGCCAGGTCGGCAGGTAGCGTCCGCTGAGGAACAGGCTGGTCTGGGGGCTGGGGCCCGTGGGCTGAAGCGGCGCCGCCTGGCCCCGGGCCAGGCCCGGAAGCGCGCCCGCCGTCGCCCCGGTCATCGCCAGGCCGGCCGCCATGCTCCTGCGCGTCACGCCCATAGAGTCGCCTCCCCTGCTCGAAGGGGAACTCAGCTCAAGATTGCGGCCATCGCAAGTCCGCGCCGCGCCCCTACCGGACCGGGCAGGCCACCCACTGATAGGCCCGGGCCATCACCCCGCCGTCGGCGCGGACCAGAACCAGGCCGCTGGCGTCCGATCCCGCGTCGCTGACCGTGGCGCAGCCGCCGGTGTCGATGCGGCGGGCGTAGTCGTGCTTGCGGTCGGCCTTGTAGGTCCCGTCCGGATTGGCCCAGACGTCGGCGAACGAGTAGCGGACGCCGCTCGAGCCATTGATCCGCGTGCCCAGGCCGTAGGGCCGGTCCAGGATCAGCACTTCGCCCTTGGGGACGCCCCGCGCCTTCATCCAGCGGATCACCTCGGAGAAGCAGGCGTCGCCCAGCAGCTGCTCGCCGCGCTCGGCGCAGCCCTGGCGGTTGCCGAACACCACCGGCAGGGTCGCGCCGTAGGCCTCGTAGGTCGCGGTCGGCGGCGGGGCGGCCGGCGCGCCGCAGCCGGCCACGGCCCGCTCGTGCACCCGGTCGCCGGGCTCGACCTCGAAGTCGACCGGCGTGGTCAGGCCGCAGCCGGCCGGAGCCGACAGCTGCGACTTGTCGAACCAGCGCTTGTCGGCCTTGAAGCCGGTCTTGCCCTTGCGCTTGAGCACATACTGCTCGGTCTCCTTGCTGGTCAGCACCTGGCCCGGGGCGGTCAGGCGCTTGGCGCCGATCACGTCCAGCTCCTTCAGGCCCGGCTGGGCGGCCAGGACGCCGATGCCGGCGGCGAAGCAGACGCCGTCGCGCAGGGCCGCGTCGGGCGGGCAGTCCGGACGCGGGGCGGCCAGCTGCCGGGGCGCGCCGCGCACCGCCACCAGGCCGGTCGCCGGCCAGCGCTCGCCCGGCTCGCCCGCCAGGATCGGCGGCCGGCGCGGTCCGCCGTAACCGATCGGCGGCGGCGGCCCGCCGCACGACACGGACTGGACCTCGCGCGCCACCAGCTGGCCGTCGCGCACGTCGAGCCGGTAGTCGACGCCCCGGCCGATGGAAAAGCAGTCGCGCGGCACGTGGACCTGCGAGCTGGGCAGGTCGACCGGCGTCACCACCGGCCCGCCGGCGCCCAGCGACACGTCGTAGAGGCGGAAGTCGCGACCCAGCTGGCCGGAGATCACCGCCCCCGCCCCGCCCTCGACGCCGCGGCCGGTCAGGGCGCGGTCGACCGTCGCGCCGCGCGCCTTCATCCCGGCCACCACGCGGTCGAGGCACGCGCCGTCCGGCAGGGCCAGGGGCTTGGGGCATTTCGCACTGGGCGTCGCCACCGGCAGGGTCGCGCCCAGCACGTCGCGCAGCTCGCCATAGACCGGGCCGTTGATCAGCTTCATGTCCGGCGTCTGGGCCGAGGCGGCGCCCGCGACGCTGACGAACAGACCCAAGGCCGCGAGGCCCGCGCCAAGCTTCACGCTGATCATGATCCCTACCCCCAAGGTCGTCCGACCGACCGTGACAACCTTAACCATAAAGCCGGACTGCCGCCACCTGCCGCCAAGCTGCTGACAGTCCGTGTCAGCAGCCCCCCTAGCCTTCCCGGCCCGGCGGTCCTACCTTCCAGACATGGCCCGATCCCCAGAGACCGATGCCGGCGGCGTTTCCGACGTCTCCGCCAAGTTCATCCATGACGTCGCCCTGGACGCCGAGGTCGACGCCGCCGCCACGCCCGCCCTGTGGCAGCCGCACCGCCCCGCGCGCCCGGAGAAGTCGGAAGGCGGCAAGAGGTTCAAGCTGGTCTCCGACTACCAGCCCGCCGGCGACCAGCCGACGGCGATCGCCGAGCTCGTCGCGGGCCTGGAAGGCCGCGAGAACGACCAGGTGCTGCTGGGCGTCACCGGCTCGGGCAAGACCTTCACCATGGCCAAGGTCATCGAGGCCACCCAGCGCCCGGCCCTGATCCTGGCCCCGAACAAGACCCTGGCCGCCCAGCTCTACAGCGAGATGAAGGGCTTCTTTCCCGACAACGCGGTCGAGTACTTCGTCAGCTACTACGACTACTACCAGCCCGAAGCCTACGTGCCGCGGACCGACACCTACATAGAGAAGGACAGCTCGATCAACGAGCAGATCGACCGCATGCGCCACTCGGCGACGCGGGCGATCCTGGAGCGCGACGACGTGATCGTGGTGGCCTCGGTCAGCTGCATCTACGGCATCGGCTCGGTCGAGACCTACACGGCCATGACCTTCACCCTGGAGGTCGGCCAGACCATCAACGAAAAGCAGATGATGGCCGACCTGGTCGCCCAGCAGTACAAGCGCAACGACGCCGCCTTCGAGCGCGGCACGTTCCGCCGCCGCGGCGACACCATCGAGATCTTCCCCGCCCACTACGAGGACCGCGCCTGGCGCGTTTCCCTGTTCGGCGACGAGGTCGAGGCGATCAGCGAGTTCGACCCGCTGACCGGCAAGAAGACCGGCGACCTGGAGATGATCAAGGTCTACGCCAACAGCCACCACGTCACCCCGCGCCCCACCCTGCGCCAGGCCATCGTCAGCATCCGCGAGGAGCTGAAGGAGCGCCTCGCCTGGCTGACCGAGAACGGCAAGCTGCTGGAGGCCCAGCGCCTGGAGCAGCGCACCACCTTCGACCTGGAGATGATCGAAACCACCGGCTCGTGCGCCGGCATCGAGAACTACAGCCGCTACCTGTCGGGCCGCCGGCCGGGCGAGCCGCCGCCCACCTTCTTCGAATACATCCCCGACAACGCCCTCCTCTTCACCGACGAGAGCCACCAGACCGTTCCGCAGATCGGCGCCATGTACAAGGGCGACCGCAATCGCAAATGGACCCTGGCCGAGTACGGCTTCCGCCTGCCGTCAGCCCTGGATAACCGCCCCCTCAAGTTCGAGGAGTGGGACGCCATGCGCCCGCAGTCGGTGCACGTCAGCGCCACCCCGGCCAAGTGGGAGCTGGAGCGGGCCGGCGGCGTCTTCGCCGAGCAGGTGATCCGCCCCACCGGCCTGATCGACCCGCCGGTCGAGGTCCGCCCGGTCTCCAAGGACGGCGCCAGCCAGGTCGACGACGTGGTCGACGAGATCCGCCAGACCAAGGCCAAGGGCTACCGCACCCTGGTCACCGTCCTGACCAAGAAGATGGCCGAGGACCTGACCGAATACCTCAACGAGCAGGGGATCGCCGTGCGCTACATGCACAGCGACGTCGACACCATGGAGCGGATCGAGATCATCCGCGACCTGCGCCTGGGCATGTTCGACGTCCTCGTGGGCATCAACCTGCTGCGCGAGGGCCTGGACATCCCCGAATGCGGCCTGGTCGCCATCCTCGACGCCGACAAGGAAGGCTTCCTGCGCTCGGAGACCTCCCTGATCCAGACCATCGGCCGCGCCGCGCGCAACGTCGACGGCAAGGTCATCCTCTATGCCGACCGGGTCACCGGCAGCATGGAGCGGGCCATGGAGGAGACCGCCCGCCGCCGCGAGAAGCAGCACGCCTACAACCTCGAGCACGGCATCACGCCCGAGAGCGTCAAGCGCGACATCAAGGACATCCTCGACAGCCCCTACGAGCGCGGCGACCGCATCCTGGTGCCCATCGGCGGCATCGGCGACGGCAAGGACGCCAAGCCGTTCAGCGGCGACAACTTCAAGGCCGCGCTCAAGGACCTGGAAGCCAAGATGCGCGAGGCCGCCGCGAACCTGGAGTTCGAGACGGCCGCGCGGCTGCGCGACGAGATCAAGCGGATGAAGCTGATGGACCTGGAGTTCGCCAACGAGGCCCTGACGGCGCCGGGCGAGGCGGTGGACAAGGCGATGCCGAAACGGGTGCGCGCGGAGCTGCGGGCTGAGCAGGCGGAGGCGTTTCGGAAGGGAAGGCTGTAGGGGGCGGACATGCGCTTGCGCGGTTTAGCCTCCCATTCCTAGCCCTAGTAGTCATCCCAACCTCTCGGTCGCATCTCGCAATGCAGATTGGAAGGGGAACGACTAGCTGATCCCGCACACGACCTAGACTTCGCCTTCGCTTGACGAAGTGGTTTACGAGAGCGACCATGCCCCCTGCACGACTGGGGAGGCGCGCTATGTTGTCTTTTTCGACTGAGTTTCCGGTAAATCCGATTTATAGGGCTTCGGATTTTTTAGGCATCGTTAAAGAATGGGTCCTGAAATCTCCACACACTACATTTAACACCGAAGATTTATCTAAAATCCCAGACGTCGGCGGATTAACCATCAAGAAGAACAATGAATCTATTGAATCACTCATTGTACCTTTAGATGGTCATGATATCGCATCCATCCGAAGAAATATAATTGATGATGATATACAATGGTTTACCGAAATCGTATTCTCTAGAAGGGATACAGATTCATGGGTCGGTATTCGCATATCCCGAGAGTCTAATCATCCCACAGTCAGACTCCCGCCTGCCAAGAAGCCGATTATCGCGCGAAAATTGCTGGATGGCCTAGAGGGCGGAAAGGACGGGTCTTTATATGTTAAGCAAATACCTCATTTGCTACAAATAGATGATGTCGACCTCGCTTCTCAACTAATAAATGGCGTTGCAGGATGCCGCCTTCCGGTAGTTTACATCAGCTGCGATTTCTATGGAAAATATGACATAGACATAAATTCGCTAGCAAACGACATATCCGGCATGGCTCACGTTGTGGTCGAACCAAATCGGCAATTTTCACAGAAACTACAGTTTGAAGTTTCATCTAAAAATGTTTACGGCGGAGCTGTAGGGATTTACTGGCCTGACGGAGGCCGTGCTTCTATATTTTTTAGAAGCTCTTTCCCAAACAGGTCTGAACTAAAGAAGGAAATAATTGAACAAATAAGAACCGCACTTTTAAATCGTCGACTCATGTTTCGCTGCACGTGGGCCTCCGCGCAAGAGGCTGCTTCGCGCATAGCTTTTGAGGCTCTAAAATCCTCAGGATCGCGGGAAGTCGAAAAATACATCGAAGTTTTCGACCGGGAATTGAAGTCAAAGGACGATCAGCTCTCCGCAGCAGAGGCAGAAATATCTCGCCTAAAGGGAGAAGTTCGTGGATACGAAACGCGAAATCCCGCCGCATCGGGAATCAGCCTTCGACTCGACTCGGAACAGGAATTTTATACGGGCGAAGCCTTTGAGATCGCTTTGGACGCGATGACAGATGCTCAAAAATCCGTCAAAGCCGGAAGCCGCAGAGATCACATTCTCCAAGACATAATAAAATCTAACCCAACAAAGGGAATAAATCATGAAAATAGAAAGATTATAAAAGAATCCCTGCGGGGATATCGATCAATGACGAAGTCTACACATTCTGCGTTGTGCAGTTTGGGCTTTTCCATCACCGAAGATGGAAAGCATTACAAATTGATATATCAGAATGACGCTCGATATACGTTCATACTTCCAAAAACCGGCAGCGATCATCGGGGCGGCCTAAATTCAGCAAGCGACATATCCAAGGAAATCTTCTAGCCCCTGGAAGGGCCGGGGCCGCGAAATGAGGTTCGGCTAGAGACTCCTCAGATCTCTTGGACAAGACTTTCAGTGCCTCACCCATCGGCTTCGTCGACACCTTCTCCCGAAAAAGGAAAAGGAAGCCTACTTGGGCTTCCGGCCCGCCTTCAGCGCTGGTGCTGGTTCCGCCGGGTCGTCGGGCTCGGCGAAGAAGGCCGCCAGCGGGGCGACTAGGACGGTGGCCAAGCGATCCAGCACGTCGACGGTCGGGTTCTCCCGCCCGCGCTCCAGGCCGCTGACATAGGCGCGGTCGACACCGGACTCCAAGGCCAGCCGCTCTTGCGACAGGCCGCGCGCCACGCGCAGCCGCCGCAGGTTCCAGGCTACCAGGGATCGTCCATCCATCGCCGCATGACGCGGTTGATGCGGGCTATTAAACCACTGTCTATATCCTACAGATTGTGATGAACTGGCGGTCTCGCTCACTCCGATCCTAAAGGCGCATCATGAAACCCACCGCCGGCCCCCATCCCGTCGACGTCCATGTCGGGCGGGCCGTGCGATGGCGGCGGAAGCTGCGGGGGTTGAGCCAGCAGGCGCTGGCCGAGCGGATCGGGCTGACGTTCCAGCAGGTCCAGAAGTACGAGACCGGCGCCAACCGGATCAGCGCCTCGGCCCTGCACGCCATCTCCGGGGCGCTGGAGGTGCCGATCGCCTTCTTCTTCGACGGCCTGCCGGAGACGGTCGCCGGCCTGCCGGCGAAGGAGGGGCTCGAACCCGAGGCCTCGCTGACGGCGCGGATGCTGGTCGCGCCCGGCGGCCTGGCCCTTGCCGAGGCCTGGCTGGACCTGCCGCCCGGGCCGCTGCGCCATCGGCTGGCGGCATTGGTCCAGACGACGGCGGCGGCGTTGCGGGGCTCGGCGGCGTGAGCTGGATGCGCGCCGGGGACGCGCACTCACGGCACGGCGCCGGTGCGCTTCGCTCGGGGCCCAAGGTGAGTGCGTGTCCCCCAAGTCGTCCGCTGAGGTCGGGATCCAGGCCCACCGGCGCCCTGGGCGACGTAGGGGACACGCACTCACCTCACGGCCGTGAAGCAACCGGCAAGGCCTTGCCGTGAGTGCGCGTCCCCAGCCCGCGAGGGAGGGGCCGATCTTGGCGCCCGTCCCTCCCCCTTGTGGGGAGGGTGGCGGCGAAGCCGACGGGTGGGGGATCGGTGCAGGGGGTTGACGGGTCTTGATCTGGTGAGTCAGCAGCCCCCACCCGACCCTGGCCCCGCCAGGGCCACCCTCCCCACAAGGGGGAGGGAAGGAGCGTTTGCGCTCGGCGGATAGCGGACAGAGTTCAGCGATTTCAACACCCTGAACTTTTTCGACCCGATTTGTCCTCACCCTCCCAGACCGCCCGTATCCTTGACCCACCTCGTCGCAGGGAAAGGGCGCATGGCCAGCGACCGATGCGGCGGCGGGGGGCGATCGAGCGGGACTGGGCTGGAGGGGGTTACTCCAGCGTGTCCGGGGAGCCTGGCGTTGCAGGCCCCGCCCGCCGTCGGCGTGGCTGGGGATCGGCGTGCGTGTCTCATGATCCGCGTCCCCCAGCGCCGGGTCTCGTCGGAAACGACGGGCCGGGTGTCCGGCTAAGCCTCAACAGGGCTGCCTACCGGACGCTGGCGGATAACGAGCGCGCGGAGCGATCGGCTTCGTCGAAACGGTTACAACACACAGAACTCCGGACGTCGTCCGGCGCTCCGCGTCCCTTTCCAGCTCACAGCCAGACTGGCGTGGGATCACACCCACTTGCCCCCACCTGGCGGCTTCGCCGCCTGTCCGCCCCCATAGGGGGCGGAGGACGCGTGCTCACCCCCTCTTCCCCCTCCGGGGGAAGACGACCGCGCAGCGGTCCGTAGGGGGCAAGGGATCGCCGCACAGTCCTCAAGAGAAGGAGCCCTCCATGACCCGACCCCGCCCCAAGACGCCCGAGCCCCCGAAGCAGGGGCGGCGCCCCCGCCTCGCCAAGCCCCTGCCCCTGCATCTCAGGACGCCCGAGGAACAGGCCCGGTTCGAGGTCCTCTATCGCGAGATCGACCGGCGGCTGGCCGCCCTCCAGGCCGCGCGGGACGCGGCGGCCGCGCGGCGATGAGCCCTATTCTCCCCGCCTCAGCCGCTCGCGATAGGCCCCCGAGCTCGCCACATAGCCCTCGGCGTCGCCATAGGCCTGGTAGGTCCGGTAGCGCTCGTGGCTGCCCTTGACCTTCAGGGCGTGCTTGATCGGGCACCAGTACTGCTCGGTGCGGGCGGTGATCTCGCGGGCGTAGGCGATGACGCCGTTGCCGTAGCCGCAGAACACGCAGTTGAGCTTCTGCACCGGGTTCAGGTAGCCGAGCCGGTGGCGGTCGATGACCACGTAGTCCGAGCGCTTCACCCGGGCGATCCCCCAGGCCGTGAAGCAGCCCAGCTGGTAGAGGCTGACGCTGAGGTCGAGGATGGCGAGCGGCAGGGCCATGCCGTAGATCAGCGGCATGGTCAGCAGGGTGGGCCAGGGCGTGCGGGCCACGTTCAGGCCCTTGCGGTGGGCACGCTGGCGGCGGAGCGCGTCGGCCTTGAAGCAGGGCTTGCCGTTCTCGAGCGTGAACCCCGCCTCCGCCGCCCGGGCCGCGTCCCGCGCGGCGAACGCCGCCTCGATCTCGGCCTCCACGGCGCGGAGGCGGTCGATGAGCTGGTCGAGGGATTGGTCGGGCATGGGGGACTCCGCTTGCCGGAGACCATGGAGCGAGTCGCCGCTTGCCCCCACCTGGCGGCTTCGCCGCCTGTCCGCCCCCGCAGGGGCGGAGCCTCGCGCTCTTCCCCCTCCGGAGGAGGAGGGACGAAGGCCCGGAGGGGGCAAGTGTTCGCCGCGCCACGGCCCAGCTCTTGCTCCTCCCAACCCACAACGACCCATTTCGAGACAAGGCCGCAGCCATGTTCGCCAAGAAGAAAGACACCGTCCCCGCCCCGGCCTTCACGCCGCTGGCCCAGAACGAGCCGGTCCAGCTGGTCTCGCCGGTCCAGGCCCCCGTCCCGCCGCCCCGTCCCAAGCCGGCCTCGATGCTGGCCCAGGGCGTGGCCATCAAGGGCGACGTGATGGGCGACGGCGAGGTGCACCTGGACTGCGTGGTCCAGGGCGACATCCGCGTGGGCAAGCTGGTCCTGGGCCCCAACGCCCGGGTCGAGGGCTCGCTCCACGCCCAGGTCATCGAGATCCACGGCCGGGTGACCGGCCAGGTCTCGGCCAAGCAGGTGCGCCTTTATGGGACGGCCGTCGTGGACGGCGACATCACCCACGAGCAGCTGGCCATGGAGAGCGGCGCCCAGTTCCAGGGCCGCAGCCTGAAGTTCCAGCGCCAGGCCCCGGCCCCGACGGCCGCTGCTCCGGCCCCCGCCGCGCCCCAGGCGCCGGCGCCCGGCGTCCAGTCGCCGGCCATGGCCGTCTATCCGGGCTGATCGCGCGTTGAGGTCTCGGGCGGCGCGGCGAGGGCATGGGGTCTTTGCCGTCGGCCGCCGACCGCGCTAGGATTTGCCATGCGTTCCCTGGTCCAGAACCCGCGTTTCCTGGTTCCGATCCTGCTCGGCCTGGTCGTTTCCGGGGCCGCCGGCTGCTCGCGGACCGACGACCGCGCCGGCGCGCCGGGCGCGGCGGGCTCCGGCCCGGTCCCGGCGACGGCCCAGGACGCGGCCCCCGCCGCGGGCGGGCCGACCACGCTCAAGCCCGGCCTCTGGAAGACCGTGACCCAGTCCCCCAGCGGGCCCCAGGAATCGACCCAGTGCGTGGCCGAGGGCTTCGACCCCGGCGCCGAGGCGGCCCGCAAGGTCTCGCCCTGCGGCAGTCCCGGGATGACCCGCACCGTCGACGGCTTCCGCATCGACCTGGCCTGCCAGAAGAACCACATCGACTACGTGCTGACCGGCACGGCGCGCGGCGACTTCGTCACGACGGCGCAGACCGACCTGCAGCTGGTCGTCTCGGCCTTCGGACGCCGCCAGACCCTGCACGCCCAGGCGACCAGCACCTACCAGGGCCCGTGCGAGCCGGGCGCCCAAGTGGCGGGCAAGGCGGCGGGCCAGGAACCGGGCCAGGAAGCGGGCCAGGAACCGGGCAAGACGGGCGCCCGATAGCCTCCGAAACAGGCGCCGGAATCCCCCTGGGCGCGAAGCTGTGGCAGGCAGGACACTTAACCCGCCCGATCGCACGGATCAGGCGAAACCCGGGGAACGGCCGCGCTCCGGCGCACCTTGTACTCTCGAGGGCCGGCGCCGCGTTTGGACGCCGCCCGAGGAGCGAAGACGTCCATGAACGGCCCGCTTTTGACCGTGGTCCCCGACCAAGTCGAGCCCGTCGAAGTCTACAATCTGAGCCGCGGTCCCGAGACCACGACCCAGCGCGTCCGGCGTTTGCAGCAGGAGGCCCGCCTGCTGGCCCGCGAGCAGATCGAGGCCATGGGCCGCGACCTGGACGACCTGGCCGCCCGGGCCCACGAGATCGCCGAGGGCGGCGACGCCTACGCCGTGGGCGTGCGGGAAATGGCCTCGCGCCTGGCCGCCGACCTGCCGCAGAAGGCCCAGGGGCTGCGCGCCATCCTGAACCGTTCGGGCAAGGACTAGGCGCCGGCGAAATCCCGGGCGGAAGGACGCGGCGGGCTGGTCAAACCGTCACATCGGCGCGCTAGATGGCCGACATGACCCTGCTGACCCGACGCGCCCTCACCACCGCCGCCCTGGCGGGAACCCTGGCTCCGGGCCTGAGCTTCGCTCGCGCCCCGAAGACGCCGATCGTCATCGCCCACCGGGGCGCCTCGGGCCTGCGGCCGGAGCACACCGCGCTCTCGTACGACCTGGCCATCGACCAGGGCTGCGACTTCATCGAGCCGGACCTGGTGCCGACCAAGGACGGCCACCTGATCGCCCGGCACGAGAACGAGATCGGCGGCACCACCGACGTCGGCTCGCGCGCCGAGTTCGCCGACCGCAAGGCGACCAAGACCATCGACGGCCAGTCGGTCACCGGCTGGTTCACCGAGGACTTCACCCTGGCCGAGATCAAGACCCTGCGGGCCCGCGAGCGGCTGCCGCAGCTGCGGCCCGCCAATACGAAATACGACGGCCAGGCTCAGCTGCTGACCTTCGACGAGGTCGTGGCCATCGCCAAGGCGGGCAGCCAGCGCACGGGCCGGACGATCGGGGTTTACCCGGAGATGAAGCACCCCAGCTACTTCGCCGGCATCGGCCTGCCGGTCGAGGATCGCCTCGTGGCCCTTCTCAAGAAGAACGACCTGGACTCCGCGACGGCTCCGGTCTTCGTCCAGTGCTTCGAGGTCACGCCGCTGAAGACCATCCGCGCCAAGACCAAGGCGCGCCTGGTGCTGCTGACCGCCGGCGAGGGCGGCCCGGCCGACCTGCCGAACGTGACCTATTCCCAGCTGGTCAGCCCCTCGGGCCTGAAGGAGGTCGCGCTCTACGCCGACGGCCTGGGCCCGGAGAAGACCCAGATCGTGCCGCAGGACGCCACCAACCTGCTGCCGGCCACCGCACTGGTGAAGGACGCCCACGCCGCCGGCCTGGTGGTCCACCCCTGGACGGTGCGGGCCGAGAACTACTTCCTGCCGTCGTCCCTGCGCCGAGGCGACGCGGCCGCGGCCGACTACCTGGCCCAGCCGGGCGAGGTCTCGGCGGTGTTCAAGGCCCTGTACGCCGCCGGCGTCGACGGCCTGTTCAGCGACTTCCCGGGTCTGGCGGTCGCGGCGCGGGGCTAGACCCGCGCTTGACCCCGCGAGGGTCGCGAGCGGATGCTGGCGCGATCAAAGGGGGGACGTCCATGCGTGCGAAGATCCTGGCCGCCGGCCTGATGACGGTCCTCGTCCCGGGCCTGACCCAGGCCGACATGGCCGCCCCGCCGATCCTGGCCATGGGCCTGTGCGCCTCGGGCGCGGGCGACGTCGCCGCCGCGGCCTCGCCGCCGCGCCAGACCGAGCTGATGAACGGCTACGGCAAGGTCCACTGGGAGATCGCCACCGCTTCGCCCGAAGCGCAGGCCTTCTTCGACAACGGCCTGGAGCTGGGCCACGCCTTCGCCCACAAGTCGGCCCTGGCCGCCTTCGAGGAGGCTTCGCGCCGCGATCCGGACTGCGCCATGTGCCTGTGGGGCCAGGCCTGGGCCGGCGGGGCCACGATCAACTTCACCATCGACGCCAAGACGCAAGCCAAAATGGCCGCCCTGATGGCCCGGGCCACGACCCTGGCCGCGAACGGCCCGCCCCGCGAGCGCGAGCTGATCGCGGCCATGACGCTCCGCTACAGGAACGGCGGCGGCAAGGGTCCCGGCGACGACGCCTACGCCAGGGCCATGGACGCCCTGGCCCGCGCCCATCCGGACGACAACGAGCTGGCCGTGCTGGCGGCCGACGCCCTGATGATCCCGGCTTCGCTGCGCAACGCCAAGGGCAACCTGCCCCGCGCCGTCGAACTGCTGGAGGGCGCGCTGAAGCGCGATCCCGACAACGCCCCGGCCATCCACTTCTACATCCACGCCACCGAGATGAGCGGCTTCACGGCCCGGGCCGTGCCCTATGCCGACAAGCTGGAGGGCCTGGCCCCGTCGGCCAGCCACCTGGTCCACATGCCCTCGCACACCTACTACTGGGTCGGTCGGTACGAGGACGCCCTGCGGTCCAACGCCCAGGCGTCCAAGCTGGACGAGGCCAACGCCAGGGCCCAGGGCTTCACGGGCGACGGCGCGGCCTTCAACCTGTTCTATCACGGGCACAACGTGCAGTTCGGCATCGCCGGCGCCCTGATGTCCGGCGACGCGGCCGGCGGCCTGGCCCTCGCCCGTCCGGCCGTCGCCAACGGTCCCAAGCTGAAGCCCGACGACGCCTGGAACCAGATGGTGGCCGGCGCGGCCTACGACCTGATGGGCCGCTACGCCCCGACGGACGAGGTGCTGGCCCTGGTCGACCCGGGCCAGCCCTATCTGCGGGCGATGTGGCGCCACGCCCGCGCCGAGGCCCTGGGCCGCGACGGGGACATCGCCGGCCTGCGCCGCGAGGCCGCCCTGGTCGAGATCGACAAGGGCCAGCTGAAGGCCTTTGGCCGCTACGCCGGCCAGATGGCCGAGGTCACCCGGCTGGCGCACCTGGTGCTGGAAGGCCGCGCGGCCATGCTGGACGGCCAGCCCAAGGTCGCCGCCGGCTTCCTGCGCAAGGCGGCCGAGCTGGAGGAGAAGCGCTTCGCCGACATGACCGATCCGCCGATCTGGTATCCGGTGCGCCGCAGCCTGGCGGCCGCCCTGCTGGCCTCGGGCGACGCCCAGGGCGCGGCGACCGAGGCGCGCGCCGCCCTGGTCCGCCGCACCGGCGACCCCGTCAGCCTCAGCGTCCTCTCCCAGGCCGAGCGCGAACTGGGCCAGGCGCAGGCCGCCGACCAGCATCTGGCCCAGGCCCGCAAGGGCTGGATGGGCGGCGACCTGTCGAAGCTGCCCCTGGCCCAGAGCTAGCCCGCTTGCGCCGAGCGAAGGGGCGAGGCAGCTTGCCCGCCTTCTTCGTTCCGGAACGCCTTCGATGATCCTCCGCCTCGCCGCCGCGACCGCCGCCCTGGCCCTGCTGGCCGCCCCCGCCCTGGCCGCGCCAAACGAGGGCGCCAAGCTGGACGTCATCGCCCAGGACTTCGTGCGCCTGACCCTGGAGGCCGGCGAGCGCGAGCCGGGCTATGTCGACGCCTATTACGGCCCCGCCGAGTGGGCGACCGCCGCCAAGGCCAAGCCGCGCGAGGTGCCCGCCCTGCGCGCCGAGGCCGACCGCCTGGCCGCGGCCCTGAAGGCCGTCGACGGCAAGGCGCTGAGCCCCGACGAAGTCCGCCGCAAGGCCTTCCTCGCCGGCCAGGTCAAGGCCGCCCAGACCCGCCTGGCCATGCTGGCCGGCCAGAAGTTCAGCTTCCAGGACGAGGCCGAGGGCCTGTTCGGCGTGCGCCCGCCGCTCAAGCCGCTCAGCGCCTACGACCCGATCCTGGCCAAGATCGACAAGCTGGTGCCCGGCGAAGGCGACCTGGCCACGCGCGTCAGCGCCTTCCAGGCCCGCTACACCATCCCGACCGACCGGCTGGAGCCGGTGATGAAGGCCGCGATCGCCGAGTGCAAGGCGCGTACGGAGGCCCACATCGCCCTGCCCAAGGGCGAGCGCTTCGACCTCTCGTTCGTCACCAAGAAGCCGTGGAGCGGCTACAACTGGTACAAGGGCGACGCCCACAGCCTGATCGAGGTCAACACCGACCTGCCCACCCCGATCAGCCGCGCCGTCGACCTGGGCTGCCACGAGGGCTATCCCGGCCACCACGTGCTGAACGCCCTGCTGGAAGAGAAGCTGACCAAGGGCAAGGGCTGGGTGGAGTTCAGCGTCTATCCGCTGTTCTCGCCGCAGTCGCTGATCGCCGAGGGCAGCGCCAATTACGGGATCAAGCTGGCCTTCCCGGGCGAGGAGAAGCTGAATTTCGAGCGCAAGACGCTCTACCCGCTGGCCGGCCTGGACCCGGCCACGGCCCAGACCTACGACGCGGTGACCGGCGCCATGGCCGACCTGGCCAGCGTCCAGAACACCATCGCCGACCTCTACCTGTCCGGGAAGCTCGACAAGGAGGCCGCCGTCGCCGCCCTGGCCAAGTACGCCCTCAGCTCGCGCGCCAAGGCCGAGAAGTCGCTGAGCTTCATCGAGACCTACCGAAGCTACGTGATCAACTACAACCTCGGCCAGGACATGATCCGCGCCCACGTCGAGCGCGCCGGCCCGTCGCAGGACGCCCGCTGGACGCGGATGGAGGCGGTGATCTCGCAGCCGACCACGCCGGCGGATTTGGCGAAATAGACGACGAGGGGGACACACACTCGCTCCAGGGACCCAGCCAGATCGGCAAGGCCTCGCCGCGAGTGTGTGTCCCCGCCTTCACCCCCTATGGAAGAGGGCTTAGCACCCGTCCCTCGTCGGCGCTCGACGTACCATCCACCGCGGCCGCGTAGGCCTCGGCGACCGCCTCCGGCCCGGCGCCTTCGACGATCCGCAGCCAGCGCGGCGCGTCAGCGACGAACGGGGCCCAGGCGGCGTCGTGGCGCTCGTCCAGCCCGCCCGCTCCCCAGTCGGTCGCGCGCTTGCGGATGCGGTCCGGCGCGAAGAAGAACGCCGGCTTGGGGCCGGGCATGACGCCCGCCCCGCGCTCGCCCTCCCAGTGCGTGCCGCCCACCAGGCAGGAATAGGCCAGGACCTCGCCGAACCGCTCGTGCGCCGCCCTCAGAAGGGCCGCGTCGCCGGCGAAGTCGACCAACACGACCGGTTCCTCGATCGGTGCGGTCGCCAGGTCCTCGTAGACCACCACCTGGTCGTAGAAGCCCAGCCCCTCGACGAAGGCGCGGTTGCGGGCCGAGGTCAGGCCGACGACCTTGGCCTTGCCGCGTTGCTTGAGCTGGAAGGCCAGGCTGATCGCGGTCTTGGACGAGGCGCTGGTCAGCACCACCGACCGCGCCCCGAACAGCGCGTTCTCGTCCAGGAAGTCCTCGATCAGGAAACCGGTGATGAACAGCGGCCGCAGCAGGGCCTGGTGGTCCTCGGACGGATCGGCCGCCCCGACCGCCTGGTACTGGTTGTAGACCGGCGGCAGGCCGTGGCGATGCGGCGCGATGTCGGCGAAGCCGGTCCGGGTCTTGCGCGGCGTCACGGTCAGGTGGGTCGACATCGGCCAATAGCCGTAGAACCGCTGGCCGATCGCGAGCTCCGGATGGTCGGACGCCTCGACCCGCGCGAAGCCCCAGACCGGGATCCGGCCCCAGCCCTCGGCCGCGGGGAAGAAGTCCCAGTAGCGCATGGCCTCGCCGAACAGGGCGTAGGTGATGTTGTTGGAGGTCAAGGCGAAGCGTTCGATCGCCAGCCGCGCCTGGCCCTCGCCCAGTTCGGACGGCGGGGCCTCCACGACCTCGGCCCGCCGCAGATCGCCCTTCGACACCACGAAATCCCAGGCTTCCATCGTCGTCGCTCCTCTGCTGGCGACCATGGTAGGCGCGTCTCGCGACAAAACGTCAAACATTTGTTTGAATCGGTCCGGCGGACCGCCGCTTCATTGTCACGGGAGACAATGTTTTCGTTGCGACGCCGGGCGCGAAGCCCCAAGTCCGACCCATCTGTCCAGCTCGCGATCGGACCGCGCCCATGACCGACACGCCCCTGCCCCTTCGCCATTTCCTGTTGGCGCTGGCCGTGGTGGCGGTCTGGGGCACCAACTTCGTGGTCATCCGCGTGGCGCTGGACCACCTGCCGCCGCTGCTGTTCGCCGCCCTGCGCTTCACCCTGGTGCTGTTGCCCATGGTGTTCTTCGTCAAGCGGCCCAAGGTCCCGTGGACCAACCTGGCGGCCTACGGCGTGCTGATCGGGGCCGGGCAGTTCGGCCTGCTGTTCGTGGCCATGAAGGGCCACATCTCGCCGGGCCTGGCCTCGCTGGTGGTCCAGACCCAGGTGTTCTTCACCATCGGCATGGCCATGAAGATCAGCGGCGAGCGGGTGAAGGGCTTCCAGATCGCGGCCCTGCTGCTGGCCGCCTCGGGCATCGTGCTGATCGCCGCCCACGGCGGCGGGGCGGCCACCCCGCTGGGCGTGATCCTGGTGCTGGGCGCGGCCGCCAGCTGGGCCGGCGGCAACATCGTCGCCCGTCAGGCCGGGACGGTGAACATGCTGGCCTATGTGGTCTGGGCCAGCCTGTTCTCGATCCCGCCGTTGTTCCTGATGTCGCTGTGGCTGGAGGGCTGGCCGGCCATCGTGGCGGGCGTGGCCCACGCCGACGCCCTGACCTGGGGCGCGGTGGCCTGGCAGGCCGTGGGCAACACCATGTTCGGCTACGCCGCCTGGGGCTGGCTGCTGGCCCGCCACCCGGCGGCGACGGTCACGCCCATGGCCCTGCTGGTCCCGGTGTTCGGCATGGGCGCCTCGGCGATCCTGCTGCACGAGAGCCTGCCGGGCTGGAAGCTGCTGGCCGCCGTGCTGGTGCTGGCCGGGCTGGCGGTGAACATGCTGTGGCCGAAGGTCCGGATGCGGTTCCTGGCGCCGGCATAACCCCCTTCATCCGCTCATCCCGGCGAATGCCGGGACCCAGATGGAATGGCTTTGAGGCGGGCTCCTCGAACTCAGAGCCTCTCCAGCCCGACACACCGCTATGGGATCTGGGTCCCGGCATTCGCCGGGATGAGCGGATTATTGGGGTGCGGGTTATCCACAAGACCCAGTGAGCTTTGGATGACCCGATCATCCGACGTGCGGAAATCGCACAATCCGCTTATGTTCACGCTCTAACCCGCCATGCGTTTCGACGACCACTTCCTCGACGAACTGAAGCAACGCCTTCGCCCTTCCGACGTGATCGGGAAGACGGTGAAGCTGCGGCGGCAGGGGCGCGAGTATGCGGGGCTGTCGCCGTTCACCAAGGAGAAGAGCCCGTCGTTCTTCGTCAACGACGACAAGGGCTTCTACCACTGCTTTTCCAGCGGCAAGCACGGCGACATCATCTCCTATCTGCAGGAGACCGAGCGGCTGACCTTCACCGAGGCGGTCGAGCGGCTGGCGGCCGAGGCGGGCATGGCTCTGCCCGAGCCCGACGCCCGCGCCGCCCAGGAGGACAAGAAGCGCGCCGGCCTGTCGGACTGGATGGAACTGGCCGCCGCCTGGTTCGAGGGCGAGCTGCGCCGCCCCGTCGGCCAGGCCGCCCGCGACTATCTCAAGCGCCGGGCCCTGCCGGAGGACCAGTGGAGCCGCTTCCGCATCGGCTTCTCGCCCAACGGCCGCACGGCGCTGAAGGACTATCTGATCGCCAAGGGCGCCAAGCCGGCCGAGCTGGTCGACGCCGGCCTGCTCATCGCGCCCGAGGACGGCGGCCAGCCCTATGACCGGTTCCGCGACCGGATCATCTTCCCGATCACCGACACCCGGGGCAAGGTCGTCTCGTTCGGCGGCCGGGCCATGGATCCCGCCGCCCGGGCCAAGTACCTGAACGGGCCGGAGACCACGCTCTTCCATAAGGGCCGGCTGCTGTACGGCCTGTACGAGGCCCGGAAGCTCCTGCACGCCGCCCAGGCCGCCGCCCCCACCGAACAGACCCCGATGCTGGTGGTCGAGGGCTATATGGACGTCATCGCCTGCCAGCGGGCGGGCCTGCCGGCCGTGGCGCCGATGGGCACGGCCATGACCGAGGAGCAGATGGAGGTGCTGTGGCGCCTGCATCCCGAGCCCACCCTCAGCTTCGACGGCGACAAGGCCGGCCAGCGCGCCGCCAGCCGGGCCATCGACCGCGCCCTGCCCCTGCTCAAGCCCGGCCGCTCGTTCAAGTTCTCGATCGTGGTCGGCGGCAAGGACCCCGACGACGTGCTGCGCGAGCAGGGGCCGGCGGCGCTGAAGAGCCAGCTGACCCAGACCACGCCCTTCGTGGAAGCGCTGTTCAACCGCGAGCGCGACCTGGAGCCGCTGGACACGCCCGAGCGCAAGGCCGGCTTCAAGCAGCGCCTGCGCGCCGCCGCAGGAACCATCGCCGACAAGGACCTGTCGGCGGCCTATCGCGACGACCTCTACGTCAAGCTGGACGCGCTGTTCCCCAAGCCCAACGCGGGCGGCGGGCAAGGCGGCGGCGGGTCCTGGGGCGACGGCGGCGGCCGGCCGTTCGTCCCGCGCGGCCAGTGGCGGGGCGGCCGCGACCGGGGTCCGCCCGATCCGGGCATCCGGGGCGTGGCCCGGGCCGAGATCACCACCCGGCTCAAGCCCTTCCACGCGGCGGTGGCGATCGCCGCCCTGCGCCATCCGGCCTGGGCGCGGCCCTATGACGAGGCGATCGAGCGGGTCGGCTTCGGCGATCCGCGCCTGTCGACCCTGGCCCACGAGCTGTTCGAGGCCCTGGCCGACGACATCGGCGACGACGCCCCGTTCCGCGCCATCCTGGAGCGCAAGGGCCTGGGCGATCACGTCGCCGAGGTCGAGCGCGTAGCCTCGGCGATCGACGCCCCGTTCCTGGACCCGAAGATGGAGCCGCACCGGGCCAAGGCCCTGTGGTCGGCCTGCTACGAGGCCCTGGTCGAGATCGGCGACAGCGAACGGGCCCTGGAGGCCCTGCGCCGCGAGGCCGTCACCGCCGGAACGCTGGCCGCGACGCGCGACCTGCGCACCCGCATCGGCGCGCTGGAGCGGCAGATCAGCGGGCTGGAGTTCTGGCAGGCGGCTTCGTAGGGCGCGCCCGCCCAACCTCCGCACCCGTTGAAATAGAACGATACTGATCACTACCCATCTTGACTCCTGCGTCATGCAACGCCATCTGGCGACTCAAGGATTTGCCACGCAGCTGATTGACATCGCCCGGGCCGCCGTCGCGCGCGCCCTCCTTGAAACAGGATGTCACCCTCGCCGCCCCCAAGTCCCAGTGGCTGCCGAAAACCCCTCAAGGGCCGACGCTGACCGCGCGTGAAGACAGCCCCTCCGCAAAGAGCCCAGCTCGCGGAGCGTTAGGTCATGGTTCTTTCGCGCGTCTCAGGCGTTTCTTGAGAATATTTTCAGCGGTTGGCTGGACAGCTTGCACGGACGACGGGGCGCAAAGCGCGGGCGACCCATCACGGACACATTTCTCGACGCGCGCCACGTTTCGGCGCCGCGTCGTTTCGGAGACCTGAATGAGCAACAATTCCTCGGCCGAGACGGAAGCGCCCGAAGCCACCGGCGGCGATGGTCCCCTGCTCGACCTGACCGACGCCGGCGTAAAGAAGTTCATCAAGCAGGCCAAGGCGCGCGGCTACGTCACGATGGACGAGCTGAACAAGGTCCTGCCGTCGGAAGAAGTGACCTCCGAAGCCATCGAAGACACCCTCGCCATGCTGAGCGAGATGGGCGTCAACGTGGTCGAGGCCGAAGAGGACGCCGAGACCTCGGAAGGCGGCGAAGTGGTCGCCCGCGAGGACAACCAGGCGGTCATCACCAGCGACAAGCCGGCGGCCTACGACCGTACGGACGATCCCGTGCGCATGTACCTGCGCGAGATGGGCTCGGTCGAACTGCTGTCGCGCGAGGGCGAAATCGCCATCGCCAAGCGCATCGAGGCCGGTCGCGACACCATGATCCGCGGGCTGTGCGAGTCGGCCCTGACCTTCGAAGCCATCATGGTGTGGCGCGAGGAACTGGGTACGGGCCGCATCCTGCTGCGCGAAGTGATCGACCTGGAAGGCACCTACGCCGCGATCAACGGCGTGGCCGCCGCCCCGGCCGCCGAGGACGAGCCGGCCGAGCCGGTCGACGAGGAAGCCGGCGGCGAACCCAAGGCCGAGGGCGAAGGCGAGGACGACGACGACTTCGACGACGGCGCCGGCCCGACGGTCAGCGCCATGGAAGGCGAGCTGCGCGAAGGCGTGATGGCCATCCTCGACGCGATCGCCGGCGAGTTCGAGACCTTCCGCAAGCTGCAGGACAAGCTGGTCGGCAGCCGCCTGAAGGGCGAGGACCTGTCGGACAACGACCGCAAGGCCTACGAGGCCCTGTCGGCGACGATCATCCAGCACCTGAAGACGCTGAAGCTGAACAACAACCGCATCGAGGCGCTGGTCGAGCAGCTGTATGCGATCAACAAGCGCCTGATCGGCCTGGAAGGCCGCCTGCTGCGCCTGGCCGACAGCTACGGCATCAGCCGCGGCGAGTTCCTGAAGGCCTATTTCGGTTCCGAGCTGAACCCGAACTGGGTCGACCAGGTGAAGGCCATGGGCGTGCGCTGGACCAAGTTCGTCGAGAACGATCTGAACTCGGTCAGCGACATCCGCCAGGAGATCGCCGCTCTCGCCACGGAGACCGGCGTGCCGATCGACGACTATCGCCGCATCGTCCAGACCGTTCAGAAGGGCGAGCGCGAGGCTCGTCAGGCCAAGAAGGAGATGGTGGAAGCCAACCTCCGTCTCGTGATCTCGATCGCCAAGAAGTACACCAACCGCGGCCTGCAGTTCCTGGACCTGATCCAGGAAGGCAACATCGGCCTGATGAAGGCCGTCGATAAGTTCGAGTACCGCCGCGGCTACAAGTTCTCGACCTACGCCACCTGGTGGATTCGTCAGGCGATCACCCGCTCGATCGCCGACCAGGCCCGGACCATCCGCATCCCGGTGCACATGATCGAGACGATCAACAAGATCGTCCGCACCAGTCGCCAGATGCTGCACGAGATCGGCCGCGAGCCGACCCCGGAAGAGCTGGCCGAAAAGCTGGCCATGCCGCTGGAGAAGGTGCGCAAGGTCCTGAAGATCGCCAAGGAGCCGATCAGCCTCGAAACCCCGATCGGGGACGAAGAGGACTCGCACCTGGGCGACTTCATCGAGGACAAGAACGCCATCCTGCCGATCGACGCGGCCATCCAGTCCAACCTGCGGGAAACCACCACCCGCGTGCTGGCCTCGCTGACCCCGCGCGAAGAGCGCGTGCTGCGCATGCGCTTCGGCATCGGCATGAACACCGACCACACCCTGGAAGAAGTCGGCCAGCAGTTCTCGGTCACCCGCGAACGCATCCGCCAGATCGAGGCCAAGGCCCTGCGCAAGCTGAAGCACCCGTCGCGGTCGCGGAAGCTGCGGAGCTTCCTGGACTCGTAAGGGTTTCCGGATCGCAGAGACGTCAACGCCCGCCCCGGTCAGCCGAGGCGGGCGTTTTCGTTGGTGCTCCCCCCTTGGGGGAGCTGTCGCGAAGCGACTGAGGGGCCGTCAGCCCCTAGTTCTTGACCTTCGCGTTGGTCGAGGCGCCGCCGCTAACCGAGGCCGAGCCGGAAACGCCGACCGAGCCGGCGCCGTTGGCCCCGCCCAGGTTGCTCCCGGCGCCGGTTGCGGCCCCGCCGTTCAGCGAACCGGACACGCCGTTGGTCGACAGGTCGCCGGCCGCATTGGCCGCGCCCGAGGCGTTGGCGGTCGCCGAGCCGGCCGTGTCGGTGGCCGAGCCCACGACCGCGTCGGCGGCGGAGCGGCCCTTCCGGGCCGTCCGGCCGGCGGTGTCGCGCGTGGTCTGCACCGCGTCGCCGGCGCGCTGGCGCGTGCGTTCGGTGGTGCTCTGCAGATGGGAGGTCAGGCCGCTGGTGTCGGGATTGACCTGGCCCGCGCCGCTCAGCGAACCGCCCGCCTGGCCCGTCAGCCCGCCGACCGTGCCGCCCAATCCTCCGGTGAGACCGCCCGACGCGCCGCCGGATCCGCCGAGGATCTGGGCCTGCGCCATGGGGGCGGAGAGCAGGACGACCGCGGTGGCGGCGCCCGTCAGGAAGGAAATCTTGCGCATCTTGTTCTCCTATCGATCGACGACTCCGACGGTCGCCTCTCGAACGGTCAGAACGCGGTTGCGCCCATTTCCTTCCGCGCGGCGAAGATTATTTTCGCTGCCGGAAAGGTTATCCGCCTCCGTTTTCAACCCTAGGGATTTTCAGGGACCGACGAACTGGCGACCCGCCCGCCACGCGGCTAAAGTGCGTGCAGAGACCAAGGAGGCCAGCCATGACCGTTCCCGACGAAGAGCTCTTCGCCTTTGTCGATGGCGAGCTGCCGCCCGAGGCCATGGCCCGGATCGAAGCGGCCATGGCGACCGATCCGCAGCTGGCGCTGAGGGTCGAGACCCAGCGCTCGCTGCGCCGGCTGCTGTCGGGCGCCCATGGGGGAGGCGCGCGCCCGCCCGAGGTCCGCGGCGCGGGAACGGCCCCATCGCCTCCCGAGGCCAAGGAGGCCGAGGTGATCGCCTTCCCGGGCGCCCAGGCCAAGAAGGACAAGGTCAAAAAGGACAAGGCCAGGACGAAGGAAACGATCCGGCCGCGCGACGCCAGGGCGCCCAAGCCCCGCGACGAGTCGGGTCGGGGTTTCCCCACCTGGATCGGCTTGGCCGCCTGCCTGCTGGTCGGCCTGGCGATGGGACGGCTGGCCGCGCCGCCGCCGGTCACCCTGAGCGGGGCCGACGATCCGCCCCCGATCGCCGCCGGACCGCTGGCCAAGATCCTGAACACCGGCGCCTCGGGCGTCGCCGAGGGGCCGGTGCGCGTCGCCCTGACGTTCAAGACCGCCTCGGGCGTCTATTGCCGCGCCTTCCAGGCCGCCGGCCGCGCGCCCGTGGCCGGCGTCGCCTGCCGGGAGCAGGACGCGTGGCGCGTGCGGGCGGTCGTTCCGGACAAGGCCGGCTCGCCGCTGCCGGCCGCCGTCCTGACCCTCGTCGACGCGATGTCCGCCGGACCGCCGCTGGACGCCGCCGCCGAGGCCAAGGCGCGAACGAGCGGCTGGAAGCCGGCGCGATAAAGGGGGGCCGCCCCCCGGCGGAGCCGGAGGGCGGCGGGTCCGAGCCCGCGCAGGGGGGAATGCGGGATGGGCTCGAACCGGCTGGCGCCGGGCGCGGCGTCCTAGGCGATCATGTCCAGGAGGGCGCCCGTCATCTCGTCGGCCGTCCGGATGACGGCGGCGTTGGCCTTGAAATCGGTCTTGGCCGAAACCTGTTCGACGGCCTCGTGGGCCAGGTCGATCTTCTGCGGGTTTTCGGTCTGCTCCGCGCCCCAGGCGACGGTGCGCTGGGCGCTGGCGGTGAAGCGGTCGGCGGCGGCGAACATGCCCGCGGCGGCGGTGTTGAGAACCTGCACGACCCTCTCCCTGACCCATCTGATTGGGGGTTGCCGGGTCAATGTGTGGCGCTTCGGTTAAGCGCTGTTCACCAAACGAGGTGAAGTTACACGGTTAATCGCGGAATCCCGCGCGCCGGCGGGAGCCCGCTTCCGCGATCGCCGAACCTAGACGCTGATGTCGACGAGGACCCCGGCCAGTTCGCCGGTGGCCTGGCCCAGCGCCGCGCCGGCCGCGGCCGTCATCTTGACGTTGGTCTGGGCGACGGCCAGCTGAGTCAGATCGACCGGCGGCCGCGCCTGCGGGGCGGCCGGGCGCTGGGTGGCGGCGCTGAAGCTGGCGGCGGCGATATGCACGGCGTCTTTCCCTCAAGGTCCCCGCCAACCTCGTCGCCAACCGTTAAACCCGGCTGACCAAACAAGGTAAACGCCGCGCGCCGGCGGGATAACGCGTTCTTTCGGCGGGACTTTTCCGGGAAAATTACAAAAGGTTCAGGTTCGAAAACCTCGACAAGTCGCCTTCCTCTGGCCAAGGTTCGCCCCTTTCGCGGGCCACGCCCGTATTTGGAGCCTGCCTTGATGCCGTTCTCCCGTCGCGCCGCGCTCGCCGGCGTCGCCCTGGCGCTGATCGTCCAGCCCGCCCTCGCCGCCCCCGCCGCGAAAGCAAAGCCCGCCGCGACCAAGCCCGTGGGCTTCACGCCCTCGGCCGACGCCATCAAGGCCCATATGAGCTTCCTGGCCGACGACCTGCTGGAAGGCCGCGAGGCCGGCACGCGCGGTTACGACATCGCCGCCAACTACGTGGCCGCCCAGTACGCGCTGATGCATGTGAAACCGGCCGGCGACAACGGGACCTACCTGCAGCAGGTGCCGCTGACGGCCTTCCGCGTCGCCAATGAGGGCGGCGTCTCCTACACCGGCGCCGACGGCAAGTCGGGCGCCCTGACCTTCGGCGAGGACTACCTGCCCTCGGCCCAGGCCCGCCAGGAAGAGACCAAGATCACCGCCCCGCTGGTGTTCGTCGGCTACGGCATCGTCGCCCCCGAACGCGGCCGCGACGACTACGCGGGCCTGGACGTGAAGGGCAAGATCGTCGTCATCCTGAACGGCGCCCCCACCGGCCTGCAGACCGAGATCCGCGCCCACTACAGCAACGTCAACACCAAGCGCGTCGAGGCGGCCAAGCACGGCGCGATCGGCGTGCTGACCCTGCCGACCACCGCCTCGGAAAAGAACCGCCCGTTCGCGCGCGGGATCGGCAACTACCAGGAATGGCGCATGACCTGGAACGACGCCCAGGGCGTGGCCAACGTGCGCGGCGCCTCGGCGCCGGGCCTGGCCACCCTGAGCCTGAAGGGCGGCGCCAAGCTGTTCGCCGGCGCCCCGACCTCTCTGGACGCCGTGCTGGCCGCGGCCGAGACGCCGGAAGGCCTGGTCAAGGGCTTCGACCTGCCGACCAACGTCACCATCCAGCTGAAGACCGAGATCGAGAAGCGCCAGAGCAGCAACGTGGTCGGCCTGATCGAGGGCTCGGACCCGACGCTGAAGGCCCAGACCATCATCCTGTCCGCCCACCTCGACCACCTGGGCATCCACGGCAAGGACGCCGACAAGATCAACAACGGCGCGCTGGACAACGCCTCGGGCGTGGCCACCCTGCTGGAGGTGGCGCGCGGCTTCAAGGAAGCCAGGACCAAGCCCAAGCGCTCGATCGTGCTGCTGGCGGTGACGGCCGAGGAGAAGGGCCTGATCGGCTCGGACTACTTCGCCAACAACCCGACCGTGCCGCGCGCCGGCATGGCCGCCGACGTCAACCTGGACATGCCGATCCTGCTGTACGATTTCCAGGACGTCATCGCCTTCGGCGCCGACCGCTCGTCGATCGGTCCGGCCGTGGCCCGCGCCGCCGGCCGCGTCGGCATCGGCCTGTCGGCCGACCCGCTGCCGGAAGAAGGCCTGTTCACCCGCTCGGACCACTACCGCTTCGTCGAGCAGGGCGTGCCGTCGGTGTTCCTGATGACCGGCTTCAAGAACGGCGGCGAGAAGGGCTTCAAGGACTTCCTGGCCACCCACTACCACAAGCCCAACGACGACCTGAACCAGCCGATCAACTACCAGGCCGGGGCCCGCTTCGCCCTGGTCAACTACGAGATCGCCCGCGAACTGGCCGACGCCCCGGCGCGCCCCAGCTGGAACAAGGGCGACTTCTTCGGGAACCTGTTCGGGAAGAAGTAGCCCGCCGCGAAGACCCCCTCAGTCGCTTCGCGACAGCTCCCCCAGAGGGGGAGCATCTGCTCGGACGAGATCCTCCCCCTCTGGGGGAGGTGGCCCGAAGGGCCGGAGGGGGTCTCGCAGCGCTTGACCCCGACCCCGCCCGGCGCGATCTAGATCGCTCTGACAAGCCGGAGGCCGGACAAGTGAAGAGCGTGGGCGTCCTGCTGAGGATCGGCCTGATCGTGCCCGCGATCATGGTGGCCGACGTCCTGCTGGCCCAACACCTGTTCCCAGGCTTCGACGCCGGCGCCCAGTTCATCAGCGAGCTGGGCGGCCCCAAGGCCCCCAATCCGCAGATCTTCAACATCGGCATGATCCTGGCCGGCCTGGCCGGCGTCGCGGCCGGGTCCGGCTTCGCCCACGCCCTGGAGCACGCCGGCGGCCGTCGCCGGGTCTCGGCCTTCGCGGGTCTGTGGGTGGCGATGACCGGCCTGGGCGCGCTGTTCGCCGGCCTGTTCCACTGGCCCGACCCGATGCACCGCGCCTGCGGCGTGGGCCTGGCCATCCAGTTCGCCCCGCTGTTCACCGCCTGGGCCCTGTGGGGCAAGCCGGCGCATCGCCGCTTGGCGCGGTTCTCGCTGGGCTGGTTCTTCTTCCTGCTGCTGGTGCTGGCCCTGCTGACCGGGGTCTGGAACGTGCGGACCGGCAGCGACGTCGGCTTCTGGCAGCGCGGCCACGCCTTCCTGGGCCTGCTGTGGCTGGCGATCGCCGCCTTCTGCCTGGACCGCCACTGGCGGGCGCGCGACCTGATCCCGCCCCTGCCGGTCGCCGACGGCCAGATCGAGGCCGAAACCGAAGCCGAGCCCGACTACGCCCCCGCCGCCTCGTAGGTGACGATCAGGTCGTCCGACGCCAGGGCGTCGCCCTTCAGCGCGTTGACCAGGTCGGTCGCGACCGTCTTCTCGTCGAACGGCAGGCGCTCGGCCAGGGCGAAGATCTGGATGTGATAGTGATGGACGCCGTGGCCGACCGGCGGGCGCGGACCGAACCAGCCCACGCTCCCGTTGTCGTTGATCCCCTGGGTCGCGCCGCCGATCAGGCCCAGGCTGGCCTCGTTGGGCAGGCCTTCCGGCAGGCTGGTGGCCTCGCCGGGGATGTTCCAGATCAGCCAATGCACGAACGGCTTCTCGCGCGGGGCGTCGGGGTCCTCGACGATGATGGCGTAGCCCGCCGCGCCCTCCACCGCCGTCCAGACCAGCGGCGGCGAGACGTTGTCGTGATAGGCGCTGTGCCGGTCGGCCAGGCGGCCGTCCAGGTCGGCGGCCGTCGTGGTCAGGACCAGATCGTCCTCGCCATAAGGCTGGACCTTCTGGGTGGCGATCGCGGCGCCGGAATGATCGGGGGTCTGGGCGTGGGGCATGGCCGTCCTCCTGGGCTCACAGGAGAACCCTCCGGACGCCGGGCGGGTTTCAACCGAGGCTGGACGGCGCCTTGCGACGAAGGCGGATCAGTCGGCGCACGCCGATCCAGGCGGCGGTGACGGCCACCGCCAGGACGATCGCCAGGATGGTGGCCGGAAGGAGAAGCAGGCTGGCGCTCGGACAATAGGCGTTGAAGCCGCACGGATCGACCGGCGTCAGCTTGTGCGACAGCATCTACTCAGGCGCCGCCACGCGCTCTTCTGCAATCGTGGTCGATGCGGTCGGCGTCATCGAGCGGCCCCTTCCCGGTCGGATGACGCCATCGTCGGGGCAGCCGGCGTGGAAGGCAACCCGAAGGGGAGAAGCCTACCGCCAGGCGTAGTTGAAGCTGAGGCTGATCCGCTGCTCCTCGGCCTGGTTGGGCGTCACCTCGTGGCGCAGCCAGCTTTCCCACATCAGGATCGAGCCCGGCTCGGGCTGGACGTAGACGAACGGCTGAAGCGTCTCAGGCGCGTCGGCCTCCCGCGTCGGGGCGGCCATCATCATCGGCAGGCGCGGGTCCTCGAACTTCAGGGCCGAGGCGCCGGGCGGGATGGTCACATAGACGGTGCCGGAGATGACGCTGTGCGGGTGGATGTGGCCGGTGTGCTGGCCGCCCGGCTCCAGGATGTTGATCCAGAAGCTGTCCATGACCAGCTTGCCGCCGGCCAGGTCGAAATGGAGCGCCTTGGCGAAGGTCGCCGCGTGTTTGTCGAGCTTCTTCTTGAGGTCGGCGAACAGGCTGTCGCGCTGGGCCAGGTCGTCCAGCGAGGCGTAGGAGGTGTAGCCCAGATAGCCCTTCTTCTCGGCCCAGGCCTGGCCGGCCTCGTCGTCCTCGGCCACGGCGATGCAGGCGTCGTGAAGGTCGTCGATGAAGACCTCGAAGCCCTTCTCGCCGGCGAGGCTGGCTTCATAGAGCGGCGTGACGAAGAGCGGGCGCGTGGTCATGGGCTGGGTCATAGCTCTCCGCACGATTGACGACAAACCCTGATTGGAACATCATGAGAACATGGCTGACGGAGATCACACCCTGAAGATCAATGCCGAGCTCGCGGAGCGGCTGAAAGCCGTGTCTGGCGACCTCGGCAAGAGCGTGGACGAATACGCCACCCAGCTTCTCGACGCCTTCACCGGCCTTGATCCGCGCAAGCATGACGAGGCCTATTGGGAGGAAGTTCAGCGCATCTGCGATGAGACTGAACGTGACGGCGGCGTTCCCTGGGAACAGGTGGAAGCCAAACTGCGAAATTTCGGCCAGAAGCGCTGATCGGTGCGCCGTATTGAGCTCTCCAGGCTCGCTTGGATCGATCTCGATCGCCTGGAAGCTTGGCTTGCCGTCAACGGGGCGCCTTACGCCGCGGATCTCGGCGTCACATTACGCGACGCTATCGCCAGCCTACGGGAATTTCCCGAACGGGGTCGTCATTCCGGCTTCGGCGAATTGCGCGAGTTGATCGTGCCGTTTCGCACCTAGAGCTATGTGATCACCTATTCCGTGACTGTCAGCAGCGTGATTGTCGCGCGCATTCATCACGGCTTCGAAGATCGCTGAACCTCCCAGACTCGCCTATATGTCGCTCGTGAACGACGCGACCACCGACACCCCCGCCGCCAACGCCCTGAAGGGCGCCGCCCTGATCAAGGACGAGGTCACGCGCCTGCCCGACGGGCCCGGCGTCTACCGGATGATCGGCGAGAACGACGAGGTCCTCTACGTCGGCAAGGCCAAGAGCCTGAAGAAGCGCGTCGTCCAGTACGCCCAGGGCCGCTTCCACACCAACCGCATCGCCCACATGGTCGACGCCACGCGGGCGATGGAGTTCGTCACCACCCGCACCGAAGCCGACGCCCTGCTGCTCGAGATCAACCTGATCAAGTCGCTGAAGCCGCGCTTCAACGTGCTGCTGCGCGACGACAAGAGCTTCCCCGAGATCATGATCCGCCGCGATCACGACGCGCCCCAGCTGCGCAAGCATCGCGGCGCCCACACGATCAAGGGCGACTATTTCGGGCCGTTCGCCAGCGCCGGGGCGGTGAACCGCACGCTGAACACCCTGCAGAAGGCGTTCCTGCTACGCTCGTGCAGCGACAGCGTCTACGAGACCCGCTCGCGGCCCTGCATGCTGCACCAGATCAAGCGCTGCGCCGCCCCGTGCACCGGCCTGATCGGCAAGGACGACTACCAGGCCCTGGTCGACCAGGCCGAGGCGTTCCTGCGGGGCAAGTCCCGCGCGGTGATGGCCAGCATCGCCCAGCAGATGGAGGCGGCGGCTGAGGACCTGGAGTTCGAGCGCGCCGCCCGCCTGCGCGACCGCATCCGCGCCCTGGCCTCGGTGGCCCAGGAGAGCCAGATCAATCCCGAGACCGTGGACGAGGCCGATGTCGTGGCCCTGCACGTCGAGGGCGGCCAGGCCTGCGTCCAGGTGTTCTTCTTCCGCGCCGGCCAGAACTGGGGCAACCGCGCCTATTTCCCGCGCGTGACCGGCAACGCCGAGGAAGGCGAAGGCGAGGGCGAGACCAGCACAGAGGAGCAGCGGATCCTGACCGCGTTCCTCGGCCAGTTCTACGACGACAAGCCGATCCCGCGCCTGATCCTGACCAACCTCGACCCGGCCGACCGCGACCTGCTGGCCGAGGCCTTCTGCCTGAAGAGCGGCCGCAAGGTGGAGATCTCGACGCCCAAGCGCGGCGAGAAGGCCGACCTGGTCGGCCACGCCCTGACCAACGCCCGCGAGGCCCTGGGCCGGAAGATGGCCGAGGGCAGCGCCCAGACCAAGCTGCTGGCGGGCGTCTGCGAAGCCTTCGGCCTGGAGGCCCCGCCCGAGCGGATCGAGGTCTACGACAACAGCCACATCCAGGGCACCAACGCCGTCGGCGGGATGATCGTGGCCGGGCCGGAAGGCTTCATGAAGGGCCAGTACCGCAAGTTCAACATCCGCTCGACCGAGCTGACGCCCGGCGACGACTACGGGATGATGAAGGAGGTGCTGCGCCGCCGCTTCTCGCGCCTGGTCAAGGAAGAGGAAGAGGGCGACAGCGACAACCGCCCCGACCTGGTGCTGGTCGACGGCGGCAAGGGCCAGCTGGACGCCGCGCTGGAGGTGATGGCCGACCTGGGCGTCGACGACATCGCCATCGTCGGCGTGGCCAAGGGCCCGGACCGCGACGCGGGGCTGGAGCGGTTCTTCCTGCCGGACAAGGTCCCGTTCATGCTCGAGCCCAAGTCGCCGGTGCTCTACTACCTGCAGCGCCTGCGCGACGAGGCCCACCGCTTCGCGATCGGCGCCCACCGCACCCGGCGCTCGATGGACCTGAAGAAGAACCCGCTCGACGAGATCGAGGGCGTGGGTCCCGGCCGCAAGAAGGCCCTGCTGCACGCCTTCGGCTCGGCCAAGGGCGTGGCCCGGGCGGGGGTCGAGGACCTGGTCAAGGTCGAGGGCGTCAGCCAGCCCCTGGCCGAGCGGATCCACGCGTTCTTCCGGAAGGGGTAGCGGGGCCAGCACTTGCCCCCACCTGACCGCTTCGCGGTCTGTCCGCCCCCGTAGGGGGCGGAGCCTAGTGCGCGAGGCTCTTCCCCCTCTGGGGGAAGACGATCGCGAAGCGATCCGTAGGGGCAAGTGCTGGCCGCACCTACTCCCGCGCCGAAAGCTCCAGCCAGTCGAACTCCTCCTCCAGCGCCCGATAGGCGTCGTCGCCGATCTCGCCGCGGTGGCGCAGGTCGGTGAGGGTCCGGCGCGAGACCTCGACCACCCGCCGGCGCAGGGCGTTGTCGGCCGACTCGCGGGCGTTGCCGCCCTGCCGGGTCTGGCTCAGCGCGTCGCCGTATTCGCGGCGCAGGGCCTCGGCGGCCGGACTGTCGTCGCCGTCCAGCTCGAGCAGCATGGCCTTCAGGGTGGCGGCGCGGGCGATCTTCAGCTCCTTGCGCACCGGATCGTCGTCGGGCAGCGGCAGCACGGCCAGCAGCGGCTTCAGGGTCAGGCCCTGGATCACCAGCGTGCCCAAAACCACGGCGAAGGCGGCCAGCTGGATGAAGTCGCGATAGGGGAAGCCCTCGGGCAGGGCCAAGGCGGCGGCCAGGGTGACCATGCCGCGCATGCCGCACCAGGCCACCACCAGTCCGCCGGACGCCGTGGGCGCGGCCATGCTGGACCGGGCCAGGCGCACGCCGAACCAGTGGTTCTTCAGCCGCACCCCGGTGTTGTAGCTCATCACCCAGGCGATGCGGATGACGATCACCGCCGCCAGCACCACCCCGGCCCCGCGCAGATAGGCCGCCCGCTCGTGCGGCGACAGCCCCTCCAGGATCGGGCCGATCTGCAGGCCGATCAGGGTGAAGGCCAGGACGTTCAGCACCACCGTCACCGACTCCCAGACCGCGAAGGACGGCACCCGCAGGCGGGCGGCCATCGGGCGGCTGGTGCGCCGGGCCAGGGCCACGCCATAGACGACGATGGTGATCACCCCCGACAGCCCCAGCCGCTCGGCCAGGATCCAGACCCCGAAGGTCGAGACGAACTGGATGATCACCGAGCTGGGTACGTCGCTGAGCCGGCCCAGCAGCGGGGTGGCCGCCTTGGCCAGCAGCCAGCCGACGGCGACGCTGCCCACCGCCACCAGGGCGAACATCGGGGCGGCGTGGACCAGGCTGAAGCCGCCGGCCGCCGCCCCCACCGCCAGGCGGTAGATCAGCAGGGCCGAGGCGTCGTTGAGCAGGCTCTCGCCCTCCAGGATCTTGAGGATGCGGTGCGGCGGGCGCACCTGGCGCAGCACGGTCAGGGCCGCCACGGCGTCGGGCGGGGCGACCACCGCGCCCAGGGCGATGGCGGCGGGCCAGGGCATGGCGGGGAACAGCAGCCGGGCGACCACGGCGACGCCGATCGTGGTCAGGCTCACGGCGATCAGCACCAGGGCCGACACCGGCCGCCAGTTGTCCCTCAGGTCGCGCAGCGAGGAGTCGTAGGCCGCGTCCAGCAGCACCGGGGCGATGAACAGGGCCAGAATCAGCTCCGGCTCCAGCTCCAGCCTCGGCGCGCCCGGCATCAGGGCCACGGCCGCTCCGCCCAGGGCCAGCAGGGCCGGATAGGGCGCGCCGATCCACCGGGCCAGCGCCGACAACAGCACCGCCCCCAGCAGCAGGGCCAGGATCCATTCGAAGACCAGCATGGGCGTAGCGTCGCCGCTGCGGGGCGAATTGGCAATTGGCTGAGGTTAGGGCGACGAACACTTGCCCCCTACGGACCGCTTCGCGGTCGTCTTCCCCCGCAGGGGGAAGAGCGCGAGCCTCCGCCCCCTACGTGGGACAGGCGGCGAAGCCGCCAGGTGGGGGCAAGTGGCCGCGCCCGCTGAGCCCTACGCCGCCCAGCGCGCCCCGGCCCGCCCCAACCGGAACCGCCCCACCAGGGCCGACAGCCGCTCGCCCTGGCCCGCCAGGGCCTGGTCGGCGGTGCGGGCCTGGGCGACCATGGCCAGGTTCTCCTGGGTGAAGCGTTCCAGCTCGGCGACGTCGGCGTTGACCGCCGTCAGGCTCTGGGCCTGTTCGCGCACCGAGGCGGCGATGCGGGTGGCGGCCGCGTCGATGTCGGCCATGCGGCCGGCCACGCCGGTCAGGGCCTCGCCCGTGCGGCCCACCAGGCCGACGCCGGCCGCGACCCGGGTCCCGGACTCGCTGATCAGGCCCTTGATCTCCTGGGCCGAGGTCGCCGAGCGCTGGGCCAGGGCCCGGACTTCCTGGGCCACCACCGCGAAGCCGCGGCCGGCATCGCCCGCCCGCGCCGCTTCCACGCCCGCGTTCAAGGCCAGCAGGTTGGTCTGGAAGGCGATCTCGTCGATCAGGCCGACGATGTCGCCGATGCGGCGGGCCGAGGCGTCGATGTCGCCCATGGTCGAGGCGGCCTCGCCCACCACGGTCCCGCCCTGTTCGGCCTGGGTGCGAGCCGTGGCGACCAGGCGGCGGGTCTCGTCGGCGCCGGACGAGGTCTCGCCCATGGCGCCGGTGATGGCGTTCAGCGAGCCGGCCGTGCGCTCGACCCCGGCGGCCTGGCGCGCGGTGCGGTCGGCCAGGGCGCCCGAGGCGTCGCTGAGGGTGCGGGCCGCCTCGCCGATGGCGTCGCTGGCCTCCGCGATCTCGCCGATCGCCGTCTCCAGGCTCTCGACGGCGGTGTTGAAGTCGCGGCGCAGGGGCTCGTAGACGTCGGCGAACGGCCCCTGGATGCGGCGGCCCAGGTCGCCCTCGGCCACGGCGGCCAGGGCCGCGCCCACCTCGCGGACCACGGCGGTCTGCTCGTCGATCGACAGCGTCAGGGCGGCGGCGCGGTCGCGGTCGGCGTCGGCGGCGCGGCGCAGGGCGTCCTGCTCGTCGCGCAGGGCCTGGGCCCGCTCCAGCTCGGCCCGCAGGGTCTCTAGCGCCCGGGCGATGGCGCCGATCTCGTCGGCGCGGGCGGTCTCGGCCACCGGCTGGTCGTAGCGGTGCTCGGCCAGGCCGCGCACGGTCTCACGCAGGCCCAGCAGCGGCCGGGCGATCAGCCGACGCGAGGCCACGGCCAGCACGCCCAGGGCGGCCAGCAGCATCAAGAGGCCGCCGATCGCCATGCCCACGGCCAGCTTGCGGGCCGGGGCCATCAGGGCGTCCTCGGTGACGTCGACGACCATGGCCCAGGTCGCGCCCGAGGCCAGGCGGATCGGGGCGATCAGGCGCTGGGCCGGGCGCCCCTTGATCTTGACGCCCTCGACCACCGCCGGGCGGCCGTCGGCCATGGCCTTGCGGACCACGTCCAGGCCGGGATCGGCATAGGCCTTCATGCGCAGCGCCGCGTCGGGGTGCGAGACCCACAGCCCCTTGGGCGAGACCAGCATGGCCCGGCCGTCGTCGAAGGGCTTCAGCGCGTTCAGGCGGGCGGCGATGTCGTCCAGGGCCAGGTCGGCGCCCATGACGCCCACGGTCCTGCCGTCGACCACCACCGGATAGGTGATCGAGGTCATCAGGACCATCTTCTGCGCGCCGCCGTCGGCCACGTTGTCGGAATAGGGCTCCAGGATCGCCGGGCGGCCGCTGGCGAAGCTGGTGGTGTAGAAGTCCTCGCCGAACTCGGCGTCCTCGCCCTGTTCGGCGGTCAGGCTCTGGCCGTCGCGCACCCAGTAGCCGACGAACCGGCCCAGCGGGGTCGAGCCCAGGTCGGCGCGGCCGGCGACGGCGGCGTCGTCGCCCAGGGCGTCGGGCTGGAACATCAGCCAGCCGCCCAGCATGGCCTTCGAGGCCGTCGAGACCGGCTTGAGCTGGGCCATGTAGACGGCGCGGTCGCGCTGGCCCGAGGCGTAGGAGGCGGCGAACATGCCGGCGGCCGAGCGCACCACGGCGTCGGCGTCGTCCAGGTCGTTCTTGACGCCCTGGGCGGTCTCCTGGGTCATGCTGGCGGCGTAGCGCTGGGCCAGGGCCTGGACGGCGTGGCCGCTCTGCCACGAGATCAGCAGCGACCCCAGCAGCAGCAGCGCGCCCAAGGCCGCCCCGCCCGCGGCCATCAGCTTGCCCGCCAACGACAACCGCCCAAACGCTCCGGTCATCCGTCCGTCCCCCGACTCAACTCGAACGGCGGAGAAGAGCGGGCAAACCTTGCGGAACGCTGAACGGCGAGCGCCGCTATTCGACGCTGAACGCCAGCCCCGCCTTGGCCTGCAGTCGCTCCACCAGCTTGCCCCGCAGCGCCGCGCCCGGCGTCCAGATCCCCCCGGCCACTTCGGGCGAAGCGATCAGGCACAGGGCCGTCTCGGCGATCATCTTGCTGGTCGAGCCGTAGCCGGGATCCTTGTCGCCCTTGACGCCGGCCCGGACCTGACGGCCGTCGTCGGCGATGGCCACGAACAGCAGGTCGTAGAAGCCGGCCTCGCGCTCGGCCTTGCTGGGCCCCTCGCCCGGCTTGGGACCGCCCTCGGCGCCCATGCCGGCGTTGGCGGCGGTCACGGCCTTGGCGGCGGCCTCGCCCGCCTCGCCGGGGCCGGTCAGCACCATCTCGTCATAGACGAAGTCGGCGCCGTACGGCTGGTCCATCAACCAGTTGGAGCGGTGGACGTTGCGGGTGTTGATCGCCGCCATCACGAACGGGGCGGTCCAGGCGTCCAGGTCGTCGTCATGGGCCACGGCCGCCCCGTGCGGCTGTTTCGGCCCGGCGAAGTCGGGGGTCAGGGCGAAGGGGTCCTTCAGGTATTCCAGGACCTGGGGATCGCGGGCCGCCGCGGCCAGGGTGGCCTTCAGGCTGGCCGCCGTGCCGCCCGAGAATGTGCCGCGCATGGCCCGCACTCGGCCCTTCACCCGCGCGGCCGGGGCGCCGAACGTCTTGGCCGCCGCCTGCTGGACGAACCAGACGCCCAGCTCGAACGGGATGGAGTCGAAGCCGCAGGAGAAGACGATCCGCGCCCCGCTGGCCTGGGCCGCCTTCTCGTGGGCGTCGATCATCTGGCGCATCCAGGCCGGCTCGCCGCACAGGTCCAGATAGTCGGTCCCGGCCTCGGCGCAGGCGGCCACCAGGTCGGAGCCGTAGAGCTGGTAGGGGCCGACGGTCGTCAGAACCGCCTTGGTCCGCCCGACCATGCGGCGCAGCGAGGTCGGGCTGTCGGCGTCGGCCACGATCAGCGGCGTGTCGACCGGAGCCCCGATCTCGTCGCGGACGGCGACCAGCTTGTCGGCGCTGCGGCCCGACATCGCCCAGCGGACGTCCGGATGGTGCCTGGCGAGGTGCTCGGCCACCAGCCGACCGGTGAAGCCGGTCGCGCCGTGGACGACGACGTCGAATTCCGCGTTGGGGTTCATGGGGTGCGCCTCCCGATGTTTCTTATGGTTGGAGGCACAGTGGCGCGGATGGGGGGAGAGCGCAAACGACCGTTTGAGCTTCCAAACCGTTGTCATCCCGGAAGCCTCGCAGAGCCTGTCCGGGACCCAGGGGACTGGGCGGGTGCGGTGCGGTTCACCTGGGTCCCGGACAAGCTCTGCGCGCCTTCCGGGATGACAGCCCTATCGGATCGAAGGGTTAGGCGGCGGCCTTCGGCTTCAGCCCCAGCAGCCCCAGGAAGCTCAGCCCCGCCGCCGCGGCCAGATAGACCCCCACCGGCGCCAGGCCGCCCTTGTCGGCCAGGGCCTGGGCGATCATCGGGGCCAGGCCGCCGCCCAGGATGCCGCCGAGATTGAAGGCGGCCGAGGCGCCGGTGTAGCGCACCCGGGCCGGGAACAGGTCGGGCAGGAAGGCGCCCAGCGGTCCGTAGACGAAGCCCATGACCAGCAGGCCGATGGCCAGGAAGGCGCCGATGGTCGGCAGCGAACCGGCGACCATCATCAGCGGCAGCAGGGCGCCGACGCCGACGGTCATGGCGCAGCCGGCCATCAGCACGCGGCGCGGGCTGGTGGCGTCGGCCCAGTAGCCGGCGACGACGATGCCACCGGCCATGAACAGGATGGCGATCAGCTGGGCGCTGAGCATGGCCGTGCGGCCGTAGGCCAGGTCCTTGGCGCCGTAGCCCAGGGCGAAGGCGGTCATCAGATAGTAGACAGCGAAGCAGCAGATGGCCGCAAGGGTCCCGCAGAGGGTGGCCTTCCAGTGGTCGCGCAGCAGCTCGCCCAGCGGCACGGCCGGCGGCGCCTCGTGGGCGATGGCGGCGGCGAAGGCGGGCGTCTCGGTCAGCTTCAGGCGGATCCACAGCCCCACCCCGACCAGCACCACGCTGCCCAGGAACGGCAGGCGCCAGCCCCAGGCCAGGAACTGCTCGGGCGTCAGGACCAGGCCCAGGATCAGGAACAGGCCGTTGGCGGCGATGAAGCCGACCGGCGCGCCCAGCTGCGGGAACATGCCGAACCGGGCCCGCCAGCCGGGCGGCGCGTTCTCGACGGCCAGGAGGGCCGCCCCGCCCCACTCGCCGCCCAGGCCGAAGCCCTGCCCGAACCGCAGCAGGCACAGGAGCGTCGGGGCCAGCCAGCCGGCCATGGCGTAGGTGGGCAGGAAGGCGATGGCCAGGGTCGAACCGCCCATCAGGACCAGCGAGGCCACCAGGGTCGACTTGCGCCCGATCCGGTCGCCGAAATGGCCGAACACCGCCGCGCCCAGCGGCCGGGCCAGGAACGCCACGCCCAGGCTGGCGAAGGCGGCCATCTGCTGCAGGCTGGGCGACTTGGACGGGAAGAACAGCTGGCCGAACACCAGCGAGGCGGCCGTGGCGTAGATGTAGAAGTCGTAGAACTCCACCGCCGTGCCGACGAGGCTGGCGGTCAGCACGCGGCGTGTGGAGTTGGTCGCGGTCGCTTGCTTCGCCTCAGTCGTGCGCATGTTCGTCATGTCCCCGAAACTCGGGCATGGCTTGGCGTTTGAAAGTCGCGCCGTCAACCGCGAGCCTGCAAGATTCGCCCTTCAGAAGGCCCGTTCCGCCTCCGTCACGCAGAAATCCGACCTTGATTTGGACCGACGGAGACAAGTGTTTGCACGGGCGACGACCGCGCCCCGCGCCGAAGACGACACCTTCCGACGGTCGCTCCGGCCTGCTAGCGATTGTGTGGGGGAATTCATCCATGCTCGACATGCGTCCAATGTTTGGGTTCGCGTTGGCCTTGCTGGCGGCGTGTGCGACTTGGGCGCAGGAGGCCCCGCCCATCGACGCGCCATCGGCGCTCCACGGCGGCGAGTTGCGCGCCTTGCCGGCCCAGCGCCTCGTTGGCGAACGTCCCCATCCGCCCGCGAGCGTCGCGCGCGGCGAGACCATTGTCGGCTTTCCCTTCGCCTTCAATCGCACCGCCGTGCTCAGCGAAGACGTCGCCATTCGCAATCGGTACGTCAAAGGCGTGTTGGCCCAGGCGGGCAGTCCGGGCTTCTTCGCGGGGCTTCTGCGTCAGGACGGGACCGGCGCGATCGGGGAAGTCTGGTGCTTCCTGAACAAGCCCGACAGTGATCCGAGCAAGATCGCCTGCCTAATGACCGCAGGCGAGGAGTCGACCTACATCCCTGGCAATCCGTACGTGCTCGTTGGCAAGGTTCAAAAGCGTGACGCCGTTCTCCACGGGACCAAACCTCGCTTCGAGGAAAAGCCTGTCGCAATTCCCGGCGACCTCCGTCTGGAGTATCGGTTCGACAGCTGGACCTCCGACTATGCGGAGATCGAGGAACTCGCGGGCGGAAGCCGGGTGATGCTGCGCCCGTTGCGGCGACAACCCGATGGGCGAGCGTTGCTGAAGACCTTGGCAGGCGACTTCTGGCTGGCTCCGGTCGCCGGTGATCCTGCCCGGGCCGACGTAAGCCCCGCCGCCCCATAGCCCTTCCTGGCCTTCATGCGTTAGAACCTCCGCCATGAAAGCCCTGCCCAACATCCTGACCTCCGCGCGCCTGGTCATCGCCCTGTTCATGTTCGTGGCCCTGGCCGCGGCGGCCGGCGGCGTGCCGTGGCTGAGCGACCAGCTCAGCGTCGAGCAGTGCATGTCGCTGGAGCGCTGGGCTTTCGTGGCCTTCGTGGTCGCGGCGGTCACCGACTTCTTCGACGGCTGGCTGGCCCGCAAGCTGGACGCGGTCAGCATCTGGGGCGCGATCCTCGACCCGATCGGCGACAAGATCCTGGTCTGCGGCGCCCTGCTGGGCCTGATGGCCCTGGGCCCCAATCCGCTGGTGATCCTGCCCGCCGGCCTGATCCTGTTCCGCGAATTCGCCGTCAGCGCCCTGCGCGAGGTCGGGGCCGGCAAGGGCGTGAAGCTGCCCGTCACCCTGCTGGCCAAATGGAAGACCACCCTGCAGCTGGTGGCCATCGGCGCCGAGATGATCCTGGCCTCGTGGGCCGCCTTCCACCTGCCGACCGACGCGTCGGTGGTGACCCCCGCTACCTACGGCGCCCACGCCCTGCTGTGGCTGGCCGCCGTGGTCACCCTGATCACCGGCGCCCAGTATTGGGAAGCGGCGCGCAAGGCGCTGGTCTAGCGGTCGTTTCCAGATCGATCGAAGCTTCGATCCGTTGTCATCCCGGAAGCCCCATAGGGGCTGTCCGGGATGACAACCTGAAATTCACGGCTCCAGCCGACTCCGGAACCTAGCTTCTTCGCTGGCCGCCCTTTCCCGCCGCCAAGGCCGCGACATAGGCCTCCATCAGCCGCACCAGCTCGTCCTCCAGCGCTTCGGGGTCAAGGTTCAGCTCCGGCTCGGCGGCGGCGCGCAGCAGGCCGATCACCGCGTGGGTCAGGACGAAGGCCGTCTCGGGCGTCAGCTCGACCTCCAGCCGCGCCTTGCCGGCGATGGCGGCCAGGAACGCCTGGTGGTGGTGCAGCAGCATGCCGTCCCGGCTCTGGCGGAACAGGGCGTCCAGCAGCACCTGGCGCGTGGCGGGCGAGCCCTCGACGCCGTTCATAAGCGCCCGGACGATGGTCCGCACGCTGCCCAGGTCGGGACGCTCGATGACCGTCCGCGCGATGGCGTCGCGCACCGCCGCCGCCCGGCGCTGGGCCAGGGCCGCCAGCACGTCCTGCTTGCCGCCGAAGTACTGGTACAGCGTGCCGATGCTGACCCCCGCCCGCTCGGCGACGTGGTTGGTGGTCAGCCGCTCGACCCCGTCGGCCTCGAGAAGTTGAAAGGCCGCGTCCAGGATCGCCTCGATCTTGGCCTCCGCCCGCGCCTGGCGCGGCGTTCTGCGTTGTCTTTCAGCCACTTGCCGGGTCCTCGACCGCGCCCAATCCCGCCGGCCGGAAGGCGAGTAGGAATGTGAGCAATGCTTACATAACCTGATCGGCGACACCAGGATCCCGAGCGGGTCCGTCGCACCAGGAACACCGATGAGCCTCTCCATCGACCAGGTCCGCGCCAAGGTGGCGTCGCAGAAGACGCTGCTGCCGGCGCTGTACGGGAACGTCGATTTCGACGCCACGCCCGAACGCTTCACCTGGGACCCGGCCCTGGCCGTGGTTCGCGACCGCAAGCCGATGGGCGTGGAGGTCACCCAGGAGGACCTGGACCGCGTCCACGCCTACACCATGCTGGGCGACGTGGTGGCCGACGCCTACGCGAGCTTGATCCCCCAGTTCGGCTTCCGCCGGCTGATCGACCTGCTGACCCGCGCCTGCGACCAGGGGATCGCGGCCGTGCCCGACGCGCCGCCCGAGCTCGTGGCCTTCATCGCCGCCATGGAGGCCACGCCCGACTGGGTGGACATGGACCTGGTGCGCGAGGGCGCACGGCTGGACCTCAACGCCACCGCCCACCTGGCCCCGTTCGCGGTGCGCGGCGCGTTCATCGCCACCTTCCTGAACAAGTACTCGGCCCTGCCGATGGCCCTGACCGGCACGCTCAGCAACGACAGCGCCGCGCGGCGGGTCAACGAGACGGCCACCTTCTTCGCCACCACCGTCCTGCCCGGGGCGCTGGAGCGGCATGGGGCGGGGTTCAAGGCCGCGGCCATGGTGCGGCTGATGCACTCGATGGTGCGGTTCAACGCCCTGCGCTCGGGCCGCTGGGACGTCGGCGTCTACGGCGTGCCGATCCCGCAGGTCGACCAGATGCCGGCCGGGCTGATCCCGATCTTCCTGATGTCGTTCGACATCATCGGCAAGGGCCGCCGCCGGTTCACGCCGGAGGAGCGGGCCCGGGTGGAGCTGGCGCGCTACCGCTGCTTCCTGCTGGGCCTGCCCGAGGACCTGCTGGCCGACACGCCCGAGGGGGTCGTGCGGGCCATGACCGCGCGCAATTCGACCCTGCGCCAGGGCTTCGACGACGCCACCTGCGGGGCGCTGATCCGCGCCACCATGGCCGCCTACCTGCCGCCCGACCGCTCGCCCGCCAACCGGCTGCACGACCGGATCGAGCGCCGCTTCGCCAAGGTGTTCTTCCTCAAGCATTTCATGAAAGGCGACCGGGCGGCGGCCGCGCGGATGGGGGTCGAGGTCACCCCGGCCGACCGGCTGGTGTTCGGGGCCGTGGCCCTGGGCGTGGTGACCGAGATGGCCGCCTTCCGCGCCGCGCGCCATGCGCCGGGGCTGCGGGAGATCAGCGAGGCGGTGCTGGTGCGCCGGGTCCGCCGCCTGCTGGCGCGGTACGGGCACGCGGAATATGTGACAGACGCGGCGCGGTACCGGCCGGCGCACGCGGCGGCGTGATCCTCCGCCCCCTATGGGGGCGGACAGGCGGCGAAGCCGCCAGGTGGGGGCAAGTGTTCGCCTCTACTCGGCCGCCAGCAGCGGCGCGTCCTCGTCCTCGACTGCGTCGGGATCGGTGGGGCCGTGCAGCAGCCAGTCGGTCTCGGGCGCGTCGTGACCCGCCCGGGTCCGTTCCGCCCGCATCATCAGGGCCAGCCAGCCGGCCCCCGCCGTCAGAAACACCATGATCGCCTCCGAAGCGCTCCGTCGTTATTGAGAATGACTATCAACAGCGACGGAGGCAAGGCGTCTTTACGGCGCGGCTTGGCTTATTTCGGAGAGACTTAGGCCGCCTGGGCGGCGGCGGCCTTGCGGCGGGCGGCCGCGGCGGCGCCGCGCTTGAGGGTGGCCGCTTCCAGGCTGACCTGGCGGCGCTTGGACGCCTCGAGTTCGAGCACGGGCAGGACTTCCGCCGCGGCCAGCCGCTGGGCCGGGGTGCCCACGACGTCCAGCCGGCGGGCGTTGCCCAGGAGCGTGAGCAGCTCCCGGTCGTTCAGCAGAGGAATCCGCTCGATCAGGGTCATGGTGCAGTCCTCGAAACTCAGCAATTCCCGCAATAGCGCGAGAGAATTTGCTTAACGTTCAAGGCGCTGCTTGGGGTCCAAAACTAATCGCGATTCAAGACGATTCACGAATTCACTTGCTCCCCACGGTTTGGAGGCCCATGGTGCATTATCGAATTCGCTGCCGTTCGGCCTGCTTTTCCATGCTCTCTTCGCGAGAGCGCCGGACGCGCCTACCGACCCCCAACGAAATTTGATCGACGCGCGGAACTCCTCCGCCGACGAATATTGACTGCAAGGACTACCACTATGGCTACCGGCACCGTGAAATGGTTCAACGGCACCAAGGGCTTCGGCTTCATCCAACCCGACGACGGCGGCGCTGACGTCTTCGTCCACATCTCGGCCGTTGAACGCGCCGGTCTGCGCGGCCTCGACGAAGGCCAGAAGATCACCTACGACCTGGAACAGGACCGCCGCAGCGGCAAGATGGCCGCGGGCAACCTGCAGGCTTAATCGCCTCGAAGGTTCGAAAGACAGATGGGTCGGCGCCTGGCGCCGGCCCATTTTTCTTGCGCGCTCCCCCGGGGCGCGACAGGGTTCTCCGCAGCGAGCGTTCAGCCCTCCCCCATGAGCCCCATGCGCCCAGCCCGCCTTCTCGTCGTCGTCCTGGCCGCCCTGAGCGTGACCGCCTGCGGGTCGTTGTCGCGCGACGCCTACACCGCCAGCGACCTGGCCGGGCCGCCGCCCCAGGGCCTGGCCGAGCTGCGCTTCAACGCCAGCGACAGCGACGCGGCCATCCGCTTCGCCGAACCCGCCCGCAAGCGCGCCTCGGCCCAGCGCACCTTCGACGTCCTGGCCCTGTCGGGCGGCGGCTCGAACGGGGCCTACGGGGCCGGGGTGCTGGCCGGCTGGACCAAGCGCGGCGAGCGGCCGGAATTCGACATCGTGACCGGCGTCTCGACCGGCGCCCTGACCGCGCCCTTCGCCTTCCTGGGCCCCAGTTGGGACGACCGCCTGGCCGAGGCCTACACCGGCAAGGCCGCCGGCAAGGTGCTCAAGCCCCGCGGCCTGGGCCTTCTGTTCCACACCAGCGTCTACAGCGCCTCGGGCCTGCGGGCCCTGGTCGACGCCAACGTCACCGACGACCTGCTGCAGGCCATCGTCGCCGAGCACAGGCGCGGCCGCCGTCTGCTGATCGCCACCACCAACCTCGACACCGAGGAAACGGTGATCTGGGACATGGGCGCCATCGCCAGCCGCGGCGACCCGGCCTCGCGCCAGCTGTTCAAGGACGTGCTGGTGGCCAGCGCCAGCATCCCCGGCGTCCTGCCGCCCACCCTGATCGAGATCCCGAGCCCCAATGCCGAAAAGGGAGGCCGGCGGCTGTCGGAGATGCACGTGGACGGCGGCGTCACCATCCCGTTCTTCGTGGCCCCCGAGTCGCTGCTGCTGTGGACCGCCGCCAAGGGCCAGGTCCGGCCCGGGCGGCTCTACGTGATCGTCAACGGCAAGGTCGGCGGCGCGTTCGGCTTCACCAAGGGCAACGCCGGGGCCATCGTCGGCCGCTCGTGGGACGCCATGAGCAAGGCCCTGATGCGCACCCACCTGGCGGCCAGCAGCGCCTTCGCCCGCCGCAACGGCGGCCAGCTGCTGTACGCCGCCATCCCCGACAGCGCCGACGTCGACACCTCGGGCCTGGACTTCGCCAGCGACAACCGCGAGGCCCTGTTCCGCATGGGCTACGAGCGGGCGCAGGCCGGCTGGGCCTGGAGCCTGACCGACGAGCCCGCCGAGGTCCCGCCCGGCGCGCCGACCGTGCCAGCGCCGCCGGTGATCAGCGGCCGGTAGCCGGCGGCGCGGGCCGTCAACTCTTCCTCGCCGCACCTCGCGCGGGCGACGGACCGGCGAGGGCGACGGTGGACGACGCCGCGCCATAGCGCTTGTCCGCCAGCGAAGCGCAAGCTTCCACCGCCAACTTCGCCTTGACGGCGTGGCGATTGTACAGCCGCTGGCAAACCCAATCGGTGAGCTTCGCGCACTTGCGGCGCGACCAATCCTTCGCCGTCAAATCCGCGATCTTGAAGACCTTGACCGACGGCGTCAGGACTGGGGGCCTGCCCGCCGGTCTGTTTCCCGCCGCTCGGGGCGCCTGGACGCGTGGCTTGGCCGGATCATCGACAAGGCGAACGCTCTTCACCTCTTGGGCGGCCTTTTCCAGCCGCGCGAACTTGTTCTCGAGATAGAGCGAACTGGTGAGCTCGATCTCGACCGTGCTCAAACAATCGTTGAGTTTCTTCGTCTCCTGCAGGGCGGTCCATTCCAGCGCGCCAGGACCATCCCCCCGGCAATGCCGCAGCAGCGCCTTGGCGTCGCGCCGCTTGCCGGCCACGTCGAGCCGGTAGGCCTTGGTGAGGCATGCGTCCAGCCGGCTGAAGGAAGAAGTCATCAGGTCGAGGGACGGCCGGAACAGCTGGCTGGTCCCGTAGCCCAGATAGTCGATCATGCTGGCGCGGAAGGCGAAGCCGTTGAGATTGTAGGCGAGGTAGGCCTCCTGATAGGCTTTCCAGCGCGCTTCGCGCTCCGCGGCCTTGCCGCCGTCCTCGATCGTCGACCGCACCAGGGCCACCGCGGTGCGCCGCGCCTCGTAGGTCTTGCTGAACGCCTCGATCAGGTCACTGCGCCGGATCTCCAGGTCGGCGATGCGTCGGGCCTCCTCGGCCGCCCGCCTCTGTTCGTCGGTGAAGTGGTTGCTGACCAGGCCGCCGACCACGCCGGTCGTCAGCAGGGTGAGCAGGGCGACCCCCAGGCTGGACTTGAAGAAGCCGTCGATCGCGGACAGGGCGCCGGGCTGGGGCTTTTCGGGCGCGGCTTCCCGCGTCAGCGTCACGACGACGTGGACGGGCGGGACGGCGTCGTCGGCGGGGGGCGAAGGACCTGTCATGAGCGGTTTCCAGGCGGGGGCGATCGACCGAGGCGGGAGGCCCGATCACGGCGCCGCTTCCCGCCCAAGATGCCGCGCCGGGCCCGGTCCGCCTGTGGCGAATGCCACGCCCAGGAGGTCTATTTCACCAGACCGGGACCGGCGGCCCGGCGGCGGGGTCCGGCGCGTCGCCTCGCCGAACCCCGCTCCCCGACTCTAGGGTTGCGCCGGACCGACTCCCTCTCTAAACGGGCGGCTTAACCTGCAAGATGGTCGGCAGCGGGCGCGCGGATGTGCGCGACCGTGTCTCTGCGCGCGAGTCTCCTGATATGCCCAAAAGAACAGACATCTCCTCGATCCTGATCATCGGCGCCGGTCCGATCGTCATCGGCCAGGCGTGCGAGTTCGACTATTCGGGCGTTCAGGCCTGCAAGGCGCTGCGCGCCGAGGGCTACCGGATCATCCTGGTCAACTCGAACCCCGCCACGATCATGACCGATCCGGACGTGGCCGACGCGACCTATATCGAGCCGATCACCCCCGACATGGTCGCCAAGATCATCGAGAAGGAGCGGCCCGACGCCCTGCTGCCCACCATGGGCGGCCAGACCGCGCTGAACACCGCCCTGGCCCTGGAAGAGGCCGGCGTGCTGAAGAAGTTCGGCGTCGAGATGATCGGCGCCAAGGCCGAGGTCATCGACAAGGCCGAGGACCGCCAGAAGTTCCGCGACGCCATGGACAAGCTGGGCCTGGAATCGCCGCGCTCCAAGGCCGCCCACACCATGGACGAGGCCAAGGAAGGCCTGGAGTTCGTCGGCCTGCCGGCGATCATCCGCCCCTCCTTCACCCTGGCCGGCACCGGCGGCGGCATCGCCTACAATGTCGAGGAGTTCGAGGAGATCGTCGCGCGCGGTCTGGACCTCTCGCCCACGACCGAAGTCCTGATCGAGGAAAGCGTCCTCGGCTGGAAGGAATACGAGATGGAAGTGGTCCGCGACACGGCGGACAACTGCATCATCGTCTGCTCGATCGAGAACATCGACCCGATGGGCGTGCACACCGGCGACTCGATCACCGTCGCCCCGGCCCTGACCCTGACGGACAAGGAATACCAGTGGATGCGCGCGGCCTCGATCGCCGTGCTGCGCGAGATCGGCGTCGAGACCGGCGGCTCGAATGTCCAGTTCGCCGTCAACCCGGCCGACGGCCGCATGGTCGTCATCGAGATGAACCCGCGCGTGTCGCGCTCGTCCGCCCTGGCCTCGAAGGCCACCGGCTTCCCGATCGCCAAGGTCGCCGCCCGCCTGGCCGTCGGCTACACCCTGGACGAGCTGAAGAACGACATCACCGGCGGCGCGACCCCGGCCTCGTTCGAGCCCAGCATCGACTACGTCGTCACCAAGATCCCGCGCTTCGCCTTCGAGAAGTATCCGGGCAGCGAGCCCCTGCTGACCACCGCCATGAAGTCGGTCGGCGAGGTGATGGCCATCGGCCGCACCTTCAAGGAAAGCGTCCAGAAGGCCCTGCGCGGCCTGGAGACCGGCCTGGCCGGCTTCGACGAGGTCGAGATCGCCGGCGCCGACGATCCGGACACCGGCCGCGCGGCCGTGATCCGCGCCCTGGGCACCCCGACGCCCGACCGCCTGCGCGTGATCGCCCAGGCCTTCCGCCACGGCCTGACGGTCGAGGAGGTCAACGCCGCGTGTTCGTACGAGCCGTGGTTCCTGCGGCAGATCGCCGAGCTGATCCGCCAGGAGGGCTGGGTCCGGGCCGGCGGCCTGCCGACCGACGCCCAAGGCTTCCGCGCCCTCAAGGCCCAGGGCTTCTCCGACGCCCGCCTGGCCAAGCTGACCGGCTCGACCGAGAAGGCCGTGCGCAAGGCCCGCCATGACCTGAACGTCCGCCCGGTGTTCAAGCGCATCGACAGCTGCGCCGGCGAGTTCGCGGCCACCACGCCCTACATGTACTCCACCTACGAGACCGGCGCCCTGGGCCAGGTCCCCGAGTGCGAGAGCCTGCCGACCAACCGCAAGAAGGCCGTGATCCTGGGCGGCGGTCCCAACCGGATCGGTCAGGGCATCGAGTTCGACTACTGCTGCTGCCACGCGGCCTTCGCGCTGGACCAGATCGGCATCGAGTCGATCATGGTCAACTGCAACCCCGAGACCGTCTCGACCGATTACGACACCTCCGACCGCCTGTACTTCGAGCCCCTGACGGCCGAGGACGTGCTGGAGCTGCTGCACGTCGAGATGGGCAGCGGCGAGATGGCCGGCGTCATCGTCCAGTTCGGCGGCCAGACCCCGCTGAAGCTGGCCCACGCGCTGGAAGAGGCCGGCGTGCCGATCCTGGGCACCACTCCCGACGCCATCGACCTGGCCGAGGACCGCGAGCGCTTCCAGCAGCTGCTGAACGGCCTGGACATCGCCCAGCCCGAGAACGCCATCGCCCGCACCTGGGACGAGGCCCGGGCCGAAGGCGACAAGATCGGCTTCCCGTTCGTGATGCGCCCGTCCTACGTGCTGGGCGGCCGCGGCATGGAGATCATCCGCGACCACGAGGCCATGGAGCGCTACATCGCCGGCGCCGGCGAGATCTCGCTCGAGCACCCGATCCTGCTGGACCACTATCTGAGCCGCGCCACCGAGGTGGACGTCGACGCCCTGTGCGACGGCAAGGACGTGTTCGTGGCCGGCGTGCTGGAGCACATCGAGGAAGCCGGCGTCCACTCGGGCGACAGCGCCTGCTCGATGCCGCCCTTCTCGCTGCGCGCCGAGACCGTGGAAGAGCTGAAGCGCCAGACCGTGAAGATGGCCCTGGCCCTGAACGTCCGCGGCCTGATGAACGTGCAGTTCGCCATCGAGGAGCCGCACAGCGCCAATCCGCGCATCTACGTGCTGGAAGTGAACCCTCGCGCCTCGCGCACGGTGCCGTTCGTGGCCAAGACCATCGGTCGCCCCGTCGCGGCGATCGCCGCCAAGGTGATGGCCGGCGAGACCCTGGCCAGCTTCGGCCTCAAGGACGTCCCCTACGACCACATCGCGGTCAAGGAAGCGGTCTTCCCGTTCGCCCGCTTCGCCGGCGTCGACACGGTGCTGGGCCCGGAAATGCGCTCGACCGGCGAGGTCATGGGCCTGGACTGGATCCGCGAGGGCGAGCAGGGCCTGGGCCCGGCCTTCGCCCGCGCCTTCGCCAAGAGCCAGCTGGGCGGCGGCGTCACCCTGCCCACCGCCGGCACGGCCTTCGTCTCGGTCAAGGAAAGCGACCGTCCGTGGATCGTCGAGCCGGTGAAGCTGCTGCAGGCCGCCGGCTTCAAGGTGCTGTCCACCGTCGGCACGCGCGGTTACCTGGCCGAGCAGGGCGTCGAGGTCGAGCTGGTCAAGAAGGTGCTGGAAGGCCGCCCGCACATCGTCGACGTGATGAAGAACGGCGGCGTGCAGCTGGTGTTCAACACCACCGAGGGCAAGCAGGCCCTGGAGGACAGCTTCGAGATCCGCCGCACGGCGCTGATGATGAAGGTGCCCTACTACACCACCAGCGCCGGCGCCCTGGCCGCCGCCCAGGCCATCTCCAGCGCCCCGGCCAAGGCCCTCGAGGTCCGCCCGCTGCAGAGCTACGCGTAAGCCTCTTTCCACGACTGGGGACATGCACTTGTGCGTGTCCCCAACCGTTGAACCGACTTCAAAGGCGTGATGCCTCCGCGCCCGTATTGGGGACACGCACAAGTGCATGTCCCCGGCGCGAAGGCCGAAAGACAGAACCGCCGCGACAAGCCGAAGGGCCCGTCGCGGCGGTTTTCGTTTGCGAGACCCCTCGCCCGACGGTCTTCCGGACCGCCGCCCCCTCCCGCGAGGGGAGAGGGATGACCGCGCCGTTGCGGCCTTCGGTCCACCATGGTCAAGTTCTGGCGCAAAGCCGGAGAACTCCTTGCCGAAGCCTAGCCGCGCCCACGGAGCCGCCGTCCTGACCGCCCTGGTCCTTGCGGCGTCCGCCTGTTCGCCGACCACGCCGGAGGACGCGGCCCGGACCGCCGTCCAGGCGGCCGAGGCGGCGAACAGCGTCCCGTCGGAGGCCGTCGGCGGCCGCCTGTCGCCCGCCGAACTGGAAGGGGCCAAGCAGGGCGTGCTGCGCGGCTATCGTGAGGACGCCACCAGGCTGGCCATCCACTACGCCATGGACGACCACGCCGAGCCGGCCGAGCGTCGCCGCTGGCTGGGCCTGGCGGCCGGCACGGGATCGAGCCTGGCGATCCTGCGCGACGTCTATTTCCTGGCCCACACCGGCGAGCCGGGCGACTGCGTGAAGGCCCGCGCCCTGGTCGCCGAAGGCAAGGCGCTGTTCACCCGCGAGATCGCCGCGGCCAAGGCCAGGAACCTGCGCGACGCCAAGGTCCAGGCCCTCACGGACCTGCAGGACCTGGAACGCGAGATCGCCCACGACGCCTGCGGAACGGGCGGGGCGTAGAGTTATCCACAGGATCGCGAGCGGGGACATGCACTCGTGCGTGTCCCCAACCGCATCATCGACGCGCCAGGACGAGAACCGCCGCACCTGCCTTGGGGACACGCCGCAAGGGCATGTCCCCGACCTCTATCCCCGCGATTTCCAAACCCGCCCTCAACGAAATCAACGCCCTACACGAAAATACAAGTTTCCGATCCCCACCCTCCGGGACGGCCGCACACTGTCGGCATGACCCAAACCGACATCCCCACCTGGTGCTTCACCTTCCAGCAGAAGCTGATGGACGCCCTCGACGCGGCCTGGGCGATCCTGGAGCGCAGCGACGACCCCGCCGAGATCCGCGCGGCCCGCGACAAGGCCAAAGCCGTCGGCGACCTGGCCGCCATGGCCCGCAAGGTCGCCCTGATCGTGCCCGCCGCCCGATCCCGGGTCTCGCCGCCCTCGATGCTCGACGCCGCCGCGGCCCATCTGCACGCCGCCCAGGCGGTGGCCGAGGTGGGCGCGATGGTCCGGGCGCCCAATCCGGCGCCGAGGGCGATCGACAAGCTCAAGGGCGGGCGACGCGGACGGTTGTGAAGCCGGCGCGTAGGGCTTGCGCGCCGACGGGTTGCCGGGAACAACACGCAGCGACCGCACCGGCAACGGGGCTGACGTCAGCCCAGCCGCCGGCGCGTATGGTTTCGAGGGGCAAGTTCGTGGGTTTCACAAAAGAAGAAGGCCGGAAGATCATGGTGATCCTGGCCGTCAATTGGTTGGCCTGCGCCGTTCTTTCGGGCTTTCTCTTCATTCTGTCGCGACACGACCCCTTGCAGGCTTTCATCAAGTGTTTCGCCGTGTGTTGCGGAGCGGTCGTGGTGGCGTATCTGGTGAAGCGAGACCTCATTTCCGCTCTGCTGACGCTTGGCGGCGCGGTGGTCTTGTTTTCCCTGACGGTGATTCTGCATTCGGCCTTGCTGCCGCCGGATGTGGTTCCGATCTCCGGCTGAGGAGACGGGCGTCCGGGCCCCGAGGGAGCGACGAGTTTCTGACCATGACGACCTATACCGACGAAGCTGTCGCCGACCTGGCCCGCCGCCTGCTGGACCACAGCCTGCCCAAGGACCAGTGGACCCACGCCGCGCACCTGACCGCCACCCTGCGCCTGGTCCGTACACGGAACGAGGGCCTGGAGCGCGACATGCCGCGCATCATCCAGACCTACAACGTCGCGGTCGGCGGGGTGAACGACGACCACAGCGGCTATCACGAGACCATCACCCAGGCCTACCTCGCCGCCATCCGCGCCTTCGTCGCGACCCTGCCGGCCGGGACCTCCGACAGCGCGGCGGCCGCCCGGCTGCTGGCCACCCCGATGGGCGACAAGGCCTGGCCCCTGACCTTCTGGTCGCGCGAGCGGCTGTTCAGCGTGGCGGCCCGCCGGGGCTGGGTGGAGCCGGACCTGCGCCCGCTGGAGGCGCCTGTCGGGACCCCCGCATGATCCTGTTCGTCGCCGTCTATCTGGGCGTGCTGAACCTGCTGACCTTCGCGATCTTCGGCTTCGACAAGGCGGCCGCGGCCGAAAAGCGTTCGCGTGTGCCCGAGCGCGCCCTGCTGACCCTGGCCGCCCTGGGCGGCAGCCCCGGCGCGTTGGCGGCCCGCCCGGTGTTCCGCCACAAGACCCGCAAGCAGCCGTTCAGCGCCTGGCTGACCCTGATCGTGTTCGTGCAGGTGGTGGCGGTCGTGATCGGGCTGGTGGTGTGGCGCAAGAGCCTGACCGGCGCTTGACGCCCCCGCGCCGAGCCGCCACGACAGCAGTCGAGGCGCAACCGGGGGAAGATCGTTGGGGCGGAATACGATGATAACGGGCCTGCTCGCGACCGGCCTGCTGGCCATGGCTGGCCCGGCCGCCGCCGCCGCCGCCGCCGCCGACTATGGGCTCGTCGGCAAGACCGACCAGGCCGTCATGCTGATCGACCGCTCGACCGTGAAGGAAGACGGCCACATCCGCTCGGCGCGCGCCCTGATCTTCAGCCGGGACCGTCGCTTCGACCCTAAGGAGGCCTATACGATCCTGGCCTATCAGTTCGATTGCTCGGCCCTGACCTCGAAGGTCGACCGCATCGTCGTCTTCGATGAAGCCGACGCGGTGATCAGCAACGACAACACCGCCGCCTCGGCGTTTGAGCCGGAAAAGCCCGGCACCCTGGGCCGGGAAGCCCTGTCCATCGTCTGCGGGACCAAGGACTACCCCATCGCCAAGAGCCTGAGCCTGCCCGTCGCCAAGGCGGTGGCCGACGCGTTCCTGCATCCGGCGGCCAAGTAGCGGGTCGAGCCCAGGGGGGCCGCTCCGCCCTTGACGGACCTCCACGTCACCCTGCCACCCTGCGCGCAACGCCTCGGGGAGCCCGCGCCATGATCGTCGTCCATCACCTGAACAATTCGCGCAGCCAGCGCGTGCTGTGGCTGCTGGAGGAGCTGGGGCTGCCCTACGAGGTCAAGCGCTACCAGCGCGACGCCAAGACCATGCTGGCCCCGCCAGAGCTGCTGGCCGTGCACCCGCTGGGCAAGTCGCCGGTGATCACCGACGGCGACAAGACCATCGCCGAGACCGGCGCCATCGTCGAATACATCGTCCAGACCTACGGCCAGGGGCGGCTGGTCCCGGCCGCCGGGACGCCCGAGCGGCTGCGCTGGACCTACTGGCTGCACTACGCCGAGGGCTCGGCCATGACGCCGCTGCTTCTGAAGCTGGTGTTCACCGCCCTGCCCAACCGCGCGCCGGGCCTGCTGAAGGGGCTGGTCAAGAGCATCGCCTCCAAGGCGCAGAGCGGCTTCGTCGACCCGCAGCTGAAGAGCCACATCGACTACTGGGACGCCGAGCTGGCCAAGACCGCCTGGTTCGCCGGCCCCGACTTCACCGCCGCCGACATCATGATGAGCTTCCCGCTGGAAGCCGGCGCCGCCCGGGCCGGGGCCGCCTCGCGCCCGCGCGTCAAGGCGTTCCTGGACCGCATCCACGCGCGTCCGGCCTACAAGCGCGCCCTGGAGCGCGGCGGGCCGTACGACTACGCGTGATCTGAAACCCCTCTCTCTTTGAGAGAGGGGTTGCTTAGGCCGCCCCCCCTGCGACACGGCGTCGCCGTTAAGCTTGGTTAAGGGTTCCCTCACACCCCGGTCGCCATGCTCCCCGCTTGAATCGCGCGGAGAGCGTTTTGGACCGGGGCACGGCAGAGAGCATGCGGGGCGCGACCTCGACCGCCGGCCTGGTCCTGGCCGTCTGCGCCACCATCCTGACCACCCTGTTCGCCACGGTCGCCGCCGGCGCCGCCCCGCGCGATCCCGCCCGGGTCGCGGCGGTGTTCCCGCCCTGGTGGACCCCGGCCCAGACCGCCTCGGCCGCCGCCTCGGCCGGCCAGATCGCCGGGGCCGGCGGCGTCCCCTTCATCCTGATCCTGCGCGGCGAGCCCGACGCCCTGGGCCCGCGCCTGCGCGCGGCCGGGGCCTGGCTGCTGCTCGACCCCGACGCCGCCGGGCGCTGCTCGCCCCAGGACTCGCCTGTGAGCTCGCCGCTCGCCCCGGAGACCCGCTGATGCGCCTGACCTTCTCCAACCTCGACGCCCAGCGCCAGGCCGGCGCCCGGATGATCGCCCTGCTGACGGCGCTGATGATCCCCGTGGTGATCGCCGCCAAGCTGATCCTGGGCGGACCGTTCGTGGGCCTGGCGATCGCCAGCGTCGGCGCCGCCGCCCTGGGCGGACTGGCCCTGAAGCTCAGCGCCAACGGCTCGCTGGGCCGGGCGCTGTCGGGCGTGGCCCTGATGGCCCAGGTCTCGCTGCTGGTCGCCGCCGTCGACGGCCACGCCTGGCAGATCGACATGCACATGGCCTATTTCGCGGCCCTGGCCCTGCTGGTGGTCTATTGCGACTGGACGGTGATCGCCGCCGCGGCCGCCACCGTGGCCGTGCACCACCTGGGCCTCAGCTACATCCTGCCCGCCGCGGTGTTCCCCGGCTCGGCCAGCCTGGGCCGCGTGATCCTCCACGCCGTGATCCTGATCGTCGAGGCCGGCGCCCTGATCGGCATCAGCGCCAGCGTCAACCACATGTTCGGCGTGGCCGAGCGGGCCCGGGCCAAGGCCGAGGCCGCCATGGCCGAGGCGCGCGAGGCCGACCAGGCCGCCGAACACGCCCGCCGCTCGGAGGAGACCGGCCGCGTCGCCCACGCCGCCGTCCAGGCCGAGGTCGAGCGCCAGCGGGCCGACATGGTCGACGCCCTCGCCGAGAGCCTGTCGCGCCTGGCCAAGGGCGACCTGTCGGTGCGGCTGGTCGAGCGCTTCGCCGAGTCCTACGAGCAGCTGCGCGCCGACTTCAACCAGGCGGCCGGCAAGCTGTCGGACGCCCTGGTGGTGATCGACGACCGCGTGGCCGGCGTGCGCCGGGGCTCGGACCAGATCGCCGACGCCGCCTCGCACCTGTCGCGCCGCACCGAGCAGCAGGCCGCCAGCCTGCAGGAAACCGCCAGCGCCATGGACGAGATCACCACCACGGTCGGCCACACCGCCGACGGGGCGCGCCGCGCCGCCAAGGTGGTGGCCCAGGCCCGCGAGGACGCCCGCCGCTCGGGCGAGGTGGTCGACGAGGCGGTCGGGGCCATGGGCGCGATCGAGACCTCGGCCACCCAGATCTCGCGGATCATCGGGGTGATCGACGAGATCGCCTTCCAGACCAACCTTCTGGCCCTGAACGCCGGGGTCGAGGCGGCCCGGGCGGGCGACGCGGGGCGCGGCTTCGCCGTCGTGGCCCAGGAAGTGCGCGGCCTCGCCCAGCGCTCGGCCGAGGCGGCCAAGGAGATCAAGGCCCTGATCACCACCTCGACCAGCCAGGTCGGGACCGGGGTCGACCTGGTGGGCCGCACGGGCCAGGCCCTGGAAGGCATCGTCGCCCAGATCGCCGAGATCGACGGCCTGGTCAGCGAGATCGCCGCCAGCGCCCAGAGCCAGGCCGAGGGGCTGTCGCAGATCAACACCGCGGTCAACCAGATGGACCAGGTGCTGCAGCAGAACGCGGCCATGGTCGAGCAGACGGCCGCCGCCACCCAGACCCTGAACGGCGACGCCAGCGACCTGGCGGGCCTGGTCGGACAGTTCCAGCTGCCCCGGAACGGTCATTCGGAACAAGCGGCGCGCCGACGCGCTTGATCCCTGCCCGTAACGGGGCCAAGCTTCGCTTTCAGGCCGGGTACTTGCTTATCGCTAACGCGGCGCCTATCCTCTCAGCCCCCGGTCGTGCGCGCCAACGTCCGGGAGTCTTCCTCCCTTTGGGCGAACCGAGCTAAAATCCGCAATGGAAAAAGTGCCGATGACCGCCGGGGGTTACCAGACCCTCGACGAAGAACTGAAGCGTTTGAAGACGATCGAACGGCCGGCGGTGATCGCCGCGATCTCCGAGGCGCGGTCGCATGGCGATCTGTCGGAGAACGCCGAGTACCACGCGGCCAAGGAACGCCAGGGCTGGATCGAAGGCCGCATCGCCGAGATCGAGGACAAGATCGCGCGCGCCCAGGTCATCGACGTCTCGAAACTGTCGGGCAAGCAGGTGAAGTTCGGCGCGACGGTCAGCGTCGTCGACGAGGACACCGAGGAAGAGGCCCGCTACCAGATCGTCGGCGAGCACGAGGCCGACGTGAAGTCGGGCCGCATCTCGCTGAGCTCGCCGCTGTCGCGCGCCATGATCGGCAAGGAAGTCGGCGAGGTGGTCGAGGTCAACACGCCCGGCGGCGTGAAGGCCTACGAGATCCTCAAGGTCGAGTGGGTCTAGCTTAAGCCCCATTCCAGGGACATTTGCGTGCGACGCGTCGAGCGGCTTAGCTTGGTCGACGCGTCGCTTTGCTATGGCCGGGATCACCGACGTGGTTGAAACCAAGAAGAACGCGGGGGCGACGCCGAAGGCCGCCCCGAAGACGAGCAAGCCGCGTAAGGCTCCGGCCGGGGCGGCTCCCGCCGCGTCCAAGCCGGCCGCCGCGAAGGCCGATGCGCCCAAGGCCGCTCCAAAGGCCGCCGCCAAGACGGCGACGTCGAAGGCCGCCCCCAAGGCCGCGAAGGCCCCCAAGGTCGAAACGCCCGCACCGGTCGCGCCCCAGGCCGCGCCGAAGCCCGCGCCGCGCCGCAAGGCCGCGCCGAAGGTCGTCGCCGAGACGCCGACGCCCGAAACCGCCGCCCCGCCTGTCCCCGAGACGCCTGCCCCCCAAGCGCCCGTCAGGGAGCCGATCACCATCTGGGCCATCTCGGACGGCCGCGCCGGCATCGAGGCCCAGGCCGTGGGCCTGGCCGAGGCCGTGGCCCGCCAGGTCCCCGCCAACATCGTCGTCAAGCGCGTGGGCTGGAGCGGCCGGACCGGCCGCCTGCCCTGGTGGGCCAACTGGCTGCCGCGCCGCTGGCTCACCCCCGAGAGCGAGATCGCCCCGCCCTGGCCCGACCTGTGGATCGCCGCCGGCCGCGCCACCCTGCCCCTGTCGATCCGCGCCAAGCGCTGGTCGGGCGGCAAGACCTATGTCGTCCAGATCCAGGACCCGCGCGTCCCGGCCAACATGTTCGACCTGGTGATCCCGCCCAAGCACGACCGCCTGACCGGCGACAACGTGCTGCCGATCACCGGCTCGCCCCACCGGGTCACCAGCCAGCGGCTGGACAGCGAATACGAGAAGTTCAAGGACCGCATCGACACCCTGCCCCATCCGCGCGTGGCGGTGCTGCTGGGCGGCAAGTCCAAGGCCTTCGACCTGTCGGCCCTGCGCGCCGCCGAGATGGCCCACCAGATCCAGCTGCCGCTGGAGCAGGAGGGCGGCAGCCTGCTGATGACCTTCTCGCGGCGCACGCCCGACCAGGCCAAGGCCCTGCTGACGGCCCGCCTGCGGCACCTGCCCGGCATGATCTGGGACGGCACGGGGCCCAACCCCTATTTCGCCTTCCTGGCGGCGGCCGACTACATCCTGGTCACCGAGGACTCCACCAACATGGCCACCGAGGCCGCGTCGACGGGCAAGCCGGTGTTCATCCTGAAGATGGACGGGACCAGCCTGAAATTCCGCCTGTTCCACCAGGAGCTGGAGAGCATGGGCGCGGCCCGCCCCTACGGCGGGGCCTTCCACGGCTGGGCCTACGAGCCCGTCGACGAGACCGGCCGCGCGGCGGCGGAGGTCGTGGCGCGGATGGACGCTCGGGACGACGGCGCGACAAGCGCCTAGGGCGAGCTGAAGCGCGGCTTGCGCGCCAGGATTGTTCTCGTTATGTTCACGACATGACGGAACCCGCCATTGCAGCGCCACGGCCAGGCAAGGCCGCTCGCAACGAAATGAGGAAGGCCTTGGCGACCACGGGCAACGCCCTGTCGATCGCCATGCTGGTGACGGTCTTCCTGCAGCCCGTGTCGTCCGGTCGCGCCGTGGGGCTCGCCGGCGTCTCTGCGGTCGCCGCCTTCATTGCCTTGCGGGTCGCCGCCCATTATGTTTTGCGCAAGATGGAGGACTGAGCATGGATCCGATCTCCATACCGCTGACGTTCCTGCTGGCCGGCGCCTTGGCCTATGGCGTCTACTGGGCCTTCAGCAAGTTCGACCGCCGCTGATCCTCGCTGTCCTCCAGGCCCGCATGGGTTCCGAACGCCTGCCGGGGCGGCCGTCGATGCCGCTGGCCCGGGCGCCGCTGATCGTGCGCCAGATCGAGCGGATGGCGCGGTCGCGGCGGGTGGACCGGCTGGTGGTCTCGACCACCACCGACCCCGCCGACGACGTGCTGGAGGCCGTGGTCCGGCGCGAGGCGATCGCCGTCCATCGCGGTCCGCCGCAGGACGAACTGGCCCGCCTGGCCGGCGCCCTGGAGGCCTATCCGGCCGACCACGTGGCGCGGGTGGGCGACGACAGCCCGCTGATCGACCCCGACCTGATCGACGCCACCCTGGACCTGCACCTGGCCGAAAACGCCGACCACACCACCAACCGCTCGCCCGGCGCGGCCTGGCCGGCCGGCCAGGGGGTGGAGGTGATCACCGCCGACGGCCTGCGCCGCCTGGCCGCCGAGAGCGCGGCCCTGCGGCTGCGGGACGGCGACGCCGATCCCGCCCTGCCGGCGCCCGTCCGCTGGTCGTCACTGGCCCTGCTGGCCCAGCCCGATCAGGGCGAAGTGCGCTGGGCCGTCGAGAGCCCGGCCGACTACGCCTTCGTGGCGGCGGTCTATGACGCGCTGTACCCGGCCAACCGGGCCTTCACCTCGGCCGACGTGCGGCGCCTGCTGGAGACGCGGCCCGACCTGGCGACGTTCGGCGGGGTGCGGCGGCTGTGAGCGCCCCCCGCATCCTCTTCCTCGCCGACGCCGGGCCCGCCGTGGGCGGGGGGCACGTCATGCGCAGCCTGACCCTGGCGCGGGCCCTCCACGGCGAGGGCGCGGCCTGCGCCTTCCTGGCCCCGCCCGCCGTGGCGGCGGTGCTGGACGCGTTCGGGGCCGACGTCGCCCGGATCGCGACCGACGCGGCCGCGCCGGCCGAACTGGCCTCCGCCGCCGCCCTGGCGGCCCGCGGCTTCGACGCCGTGGTCGTCGACCACTACGGCCTCTCCGCCCCCGACCACCGCGCGATCGCCGCCGGCAAGCCGGTCCTGGTCATCGACGACCTGGCCGACCGGCCGCTCGACGCCGACCTGGTCCTGGACTCCGGCCCCGCCCGCAAGGCGGCCGACTATGACGGCCTGGTCCCGGCCCGCGCCGAGCTGCTGCTGGGACCCAACCACGCCCCCGTCCGCCCGGCCTTCGCCGCCCTGCGCAAGGAGGCCCTGGCCCGCCGGGCCGAAGCCGGGCCGGTGCGGCGCGTGCTGGTCTCGCTGGGCCTGACCGATGTGGGCGGGATCACCGGCCGGGCCGTGGACCTGATGCTGCCGCGCCTGGGCGGGGCCGTCGCGCTGGACGTCGTGCTGGGCGCCGGCGCCCCCAGCCTGCCGGGCCTGCGCGACCTGGCCGCCCGCGAGCCGCGCCTGGCCCTCCACGTCGACACCCAGGACATGCCGCGCCTCACCCTGGCGGCCGACCTGGCCGTCGGGGCCGGCGGCTCCACCAGCTGGGAGCGCTGCGTCCTGGCCCTGCCGACCCTGCTGCTGGTGCTGGCCGCCAACCAGCGCGAGGCCAGCGCGGCCCTGGCGGGAGCCGACGCGGTCCTGGCCCTGGACGTCGCCGATGCGGACTTCGAGGCCGCCTTCGCCGAGGCCTTCGCCCGCCTGCTGGCCGAGCCCGACCTGCGCGACCGCCTATCGGCCGCCTCGGCGGCGGTCTGCGATGGCCGAGGGGCGGCGCGGGTCGCGGAGCGGTTCCTGGACACAATCGGCCGGAAACACCCTGGATAACGCCGTTCACCTATCCCATCTTGGCTGTAACCCAAGGGGAGCGGACATCATGAGCGGACAAGGCAAGGGCTCGGTCGTCGTCACCGGCGCCTCCACGGGCATCGGCTGGGCGGTGACCCAGGTGCTGACCCAGCGCGGCTTCCACGTGTTCGGCAGCGTGCGCAAGGCCGCCGACGCCGAGCGGCTGACGGCGGCGTTCGGCGCGGCGGTGACGCCCCTGGTGTTCGACGTCACCGACGAGGCCGCCGTGCGCGCCGCCGCGCGGACCGTCGAGGCCACGCTGGACGGTCGCCCCCTGGCGGGCCTGGTCAACAACGCCGGCATCGCCGTGGCCGGGCCGCTGCTGCACCTGCCGGTCGACGAGTGGCGCAAGCAGCTGGAGGTCAACCTGACCGGGGTGGTGATCACCACCCAGGCCTTCGCGCCGCTGGTCGGGGCGCGCAAGCCGGCCGGCGACAAACCGGGCCGGATCGTCAACATCGGCTCGGTCGGCGGCCGCAACGCCAACCCGTTCATGGCCCCCTACTGCGCGACCAAGTTCGGGTTGGAGGGCCTGTCGGAATCCCTGCGTCGCGAGCTCCTGCCGTTCGGCGTCGACGTGATCGTGGTCGCCCCCGGGGCGGTGGCCACGCCGATCTGGGACAAGGCCGACGAGACCGACACCAGCGCCTACGCCGACACCGTCTACGCCCCCGCCCTGGACCGGCTGCGGGCCTACATGCTGTCGATCGGCAAGAACGGCCTGCCGCCCGAACGGATCGGCGAGGCGGTCCACACCGCCCTGACGACGCCCAAGCCCAAGGTCCGCTACACGATCACGCCCCAGCCGATGCAGATGCTGATGGCCGACGTCCTGCCCAAGCGGACCCTGGACCGGATCGTGGGCAAGCGGCTGGGCTTGCTGCCGTAGGGCTGATCGCCGAAGGGGCGGGTTTCCCCTTCGGCGACCGCCTGGTCCTACAGCCCGTCGTCGAGCGCGCCGGCCAGGACGCGATTGTGGTTCACGTCACGATAGGCGCCGCCCGACAGGGTGGTGACGGACGTCCCGTTGATGATGATCGGCGTCGCGACCGTGCCGGGATTGATGTTGTAGTCGCCGATCGTGTTGTAGGTCGAAGAGCCGTCCAGCCGGATGCCGCAGGCGATCCCGCCGGGACCGTCCAGGATGCCGTTGTTGATCTTCACGCGGCTGGCCCCGTTCTTCAGGGAGACGCCCGTGGTCATCGGCTGGTCCGCATGCGGTTCGCACGACACCGAGACGATCCCCAGCGAGGACGCATCAACGGCGATCCCGGTCTTGGCGCCGGTGATGTTGCATTCGACGATGAAGCGCGCCGAGCCGCCTTCGACCGACACCGCCGTATGGTCGGCGTAGTTGGCGCCGCCCTTGGCCTCGAACGATCGGCCAATCGTCACCCCCGAGGAGGCGATGATCTGCACGCTGGGACCGAGCGCCGGATCGGCTAGGCCGGGGGCCGAATAGCCGTCCACCACGGCCAGCTTGGAACCCGCCGGCAGGTTGATGATCCGCAAGCCGGTCTTCTTCCAGCCGTCCAGCACGCAGAACGCGACGTGGATGTCGAAGGCCTGGACGCCCGTGGCGACCGGGGCGGCGATGTCGAAGGCGTGGGACCCGCCCGCGGTCTCGACGCTTTGCCAGAAGCCGTCACGCAGGTCAGAGCCGTAGACGTAGACGCCCCAGGCCTCGCCCTGATAGCCGCCGTTGACCACGTCCACGACCCGCTTGTAGCTGGACCCGTTGGCCGAGGCGTTGGCGAAGCCGGCGATCGTGCAGTCCGACACGACGCCGAACCGGCGGTTCGCGGCGCCCGTCTGGGCGCTGCGCGTGGTCAGGATGTCGACCCGCGCGCCGGAGGTCTGGGCTTCGTAGTAGTCGATGGGATTGTCGGCGAACTCGCCTTGGATCAAGGCGTTCGTGGCGAAGCGATGGACGAAGCCCCGGCCGCCGGTCGGAATGGGATCGACGAAGGTCGCGGTGCTGACCGCGTCGCGAAGGACGCCGATGCCCACGTGCTGGCATTCGTCGATCGGAGACGAGGTGGAGGCGTTGAAGCCCGGCTGCAGCGTGCCGTCGATCCCCGTGACATCCCCCGTCGGCGACGCCGTCACGAACACCGTGCCGAAGCGGCTTTCACCAACGAACCGGATGTAGCTGCGGTTGATCGGGACGTAGTCCGACACCAGGAACGCGCCGGCGGGGAAGCGGACGGTCCCGCGCAGGGTGATGCTTTCGCGGGCCGCGCGACGAGCCGCGTCGTTGACGGCGGCCGAGGCGTCGGCGCCGAAGCCCCACCATTCGGGACGCACGGCCTCGACGGCGCCGTCGGCGAAGATCACCTTCCCGGCGCCGGTGAAGACCCGCTCGCGCGGCGCATCGAACGGACCGGTGAAGGTCAGGGTCGCGCCCGAGGCGATGTCGAAGACCGCGCCGGGCAGCAACTGGATCGCTCCGTGTACGGTCGTGTCGGCGGCGATCGGATGGGATGAAGTCATGATGGTCATAATATGTTTTCCAAAAATGGCTGGTGAGCCGACGCGGAGGTCCGCGCCGGCGTCAGAATGTTCTTGTTTTGTTCTGACAAGGGCCAAGGTGCGGCCTCCTTCCGACAGTTCGGGACGTACCCTCCCGTGACGCGTCAGGTTGAAGACCGGCTCCCTCGGCGCTCTCTCACGACGGCTTGGATCGGAACGCCGCGCGCAGGTCGCTGGTGAAGAACTCGGGCTGTTCCCAGGCCGCGAAGTGGCCGCCCTTGGGATGGCGGTTGTAGAAGACCAGCTTGGGGAACGCTTTCTCGGCCCAGCTGCGCGGGGCCTGGTAGAGCTCGTCGGGGAAGGCGCTGACCGCGACCGGCACGGTCACCCCCTGGGGCGCGAAGAACGGCAGCTTGTTCTCCCAGTAGAGCCGGGCCGAGGACACCGCCGTGTTGGTCAGCCAGTACAGGCTGACGTTGTCGAGGATGTCGTCCCGCGTCAGGCCCTCGGGCACGCCGTCGAAGACCCGGGCGATCAGGGCGTAGCTGAGGGCGTCGTGATCGAGCATCCAGGCGGCCAGGCCGATCGGCGAGTCCGCCAGGGCGTAGAGCGTCTGCGGCCGGCCCGTCATCTCCTGGGCGTAGCCCAGCCCGTGCTTGAAGAAGAAGTCCAGCTGGTCCCAGGCCCGCTTCTCGTCGGCCGAAAGGCCGGCCGGCGGCGGCGCGCCGGAATTCAGCGCGGCGGCGATCTCGGGGGGCACGGCCGAGGGCATGTTCAGGTGGACGCCCAGCACCTTGGTCGGGGCCAGCACCGCCATCTGTTCGGTCACCGGATCGCCCCAGTCGCCGCCCGAGGCGTAGAACTTGTCGTAGCCCAGGCGGCCCATCAGCACGGTCCACGCCTTGGCGATGCGGACGGGGTCCCATCCGGTCGCCGTCGGCTTGGCCGAGAAGCCGTGGCCCGGCAGGGACGGGATCACCACGTGGAAGGCGTCGGACGGCTTGCCGCCGTGCGCCGTCGGGTCGGACAGCGGATCGATGATCTTCAGCTCCTCGATGATCGAGCCCGGCCAGCCATGGGTGAGGATCAGGGGCGCGGCGTCGGCGTGCCTGGAGCGGACGTGGATGAAGTGGATGTCCAGCCCGTCGATCTGCGTCACGAACATCGGCAGGCCGTTCAGCCGGGCCTCGACCTTCCGCCAATCGTAGTCGGCCGCCCAATAGCGGGCCAGCTTCTGCATGGTGGCCAGCTGCACGCCCTGGGTCGCGTCGCCGACCGTCTCGCGCTCGGGCCACCTGGTGGCGAGGATCCGGCGGCGCAGGTCGGACAGGGCGTCGTCCGGGGCGTGGAACTGGAACGGCCGCACGGCGGCGTCGGCCGCCGGGGCGGCGGCCAGGGTGGTGGTGGCGTTGGTCATGGCGATCGCGGCTCCTGCAAGCGTGGTGGCGATCAGGGCGCGACGATCCGGCCCGTCAGATTTCGCCGACATGGATGGCCCCCTGTCGAAATGGACGTCCGGCGTGGAAAGGCGTCGTCGAAGATGGCGGAAAGCCAGTCATCGACGCTTCGCGGAAAGTCCACACGAACGTTCAGATTGATTTTTATGCAATTGTAGTCATGCAGGCGATGTATCCGCGCGCCTACGCCGCGTACTCGCTCAGAAACTCGGCGGAGAACTTGCGCCCAAACCTGCCGATGGCAAGATATATGCTTCACACGTTTTCGTGTTTACGGCGCCGCTTCGCGCCGACACGGGCCTGCAGCCTCAGCGCGCATCCTGGGCGAAGCCGCAGGGCGAAGGGCGAAGGGCGAAGGGCTCCGGCGCCCTCGGCCGGGAACCATGCCCGGACAAGCAGGCCCCGCGCCTCAACCCCATAGCGCAGGGCGGCCTCTTTCCATCATAAAGGGAGAAGTCAGGGACTTGGCCGGGGGCGGACGGGAATGGCGGACCAGACATCACAGGCGCGAAGCGCCGGCGCCGACACCGGGAGCATCGCGGGCAACGCCGTGGGCGACCAGGCGACGGCGGACGATCGCCTGGGCTTCACGCCCTATGTGGAAGCGATAGCGCGTTTCCTGACCTCCAAGGCCACCAAGCCGCCGCTCACCATCTCCATCGAAGGCGAATGGGGCAGCGGCAAGTCCTCGTTCCTGCTGCAGCTGGAGCGCGCCATCGGCGGCGTGCGGATCCGGACGCCCCTGTCCCGGCGGCTGCCGAGATGGGCCGGCGGGCTGGGCTCCGCGGCGGTCACGCACAAGCACACCGCGCTGAGCGTGCGCTTCAACGCCTGGCGACACGACAAGCAGGACGCGCTCTGGGCGGCCTTCGCCCTGGCCTTCGTCAAGTCGCTGCGCACCGAGGTGGGCCCGATCCGGGCCTGGCGGGGCGATGTGCTGCTGTTCTTCAAGCGGTTGAACGGCTGGGCGTTCGCAGTCTTCCTGCTGTCGCTGCTGGCGATGCTGCTCGGCGCCTTTGAAGCCTGGCATCTGGTGAAGACCCACCCAAACCAAGCGGGATTGCTCCTGGATTGGCTGGTGGCGGTCAAGCCGGACAAGTCGACAACGTCGACCGAGCAGGACTTCGCACCGGCGCTGCGCCAAGCCCTGTCCACCGGGGGCTTCGGCGCGATCGCGGCCATTGGCCTGGCCGGACTCTACAAGTACCGGACGTTCCTCAAATCACCCCTCACCCTGCAGCTGGAGAAGTACATCTCCAAGCCCGACTACGAGGGTCACACCTCGTTCATCGAGGAGTTCCACCTGGACCTGAACCGGCTGGTCGAAGCCTATGCCGGCGACCGGCGGGTCTTCATCTTCATCGACGATCTGGACCGCTGCGACGTGCCGCGCGCCGCCGACCTGATGCAGGCGATCAACCTGATGATCGGCGACACCCGGAACCTGGTCTTCATCATCGGCATGGACCGCGAGAAGGTCGCCGCCGGGATCGCCCAGAAATACAAGGACATCCTGCCGTTCCTCCGCGACAGCGCCCACTGGAAGCCGAACGACGAGAAGGACAACTATACGCCGCTGTATTTCGGCTACGGCTATCTGGAGAAGTTCATCCAGATCAGCTTTTCGTTGCCCATCGCGGCCGACGAGGCGGCGCTGGAAAGCTTCTTCAGGGACGACCCGCCCCCTCCGCCCGGTTGGGGCGCACGGCTCTGGGCCTATTGGAAGCCGAGGCTTCCCCGGCTTCCAGGATCCGCGCCGCCGGAGGCGGCGGAAGCGGCTGACCCGACGCCGCCACCCGGATCGGCGCCGATATCGCCGGAGGCGGCGGCGGAAAGGGAATATATCCGGCTCGAAGTGGATCGGGACTCCGAACGGGTCCGCGACATCGTCAAGGCGGTCAGCGGCCTGTTCGAATACAATCCCAGGCGCATAAAGCAGTTCATCAACACCTTCCGCCTGGCGCTCTACATCGCCAGCGACCTGGGCCTGTTCGACAAGGAAGGCGCGCGCGGCCCGGACGCCACGCCCGAGCAGATCGGCAAGTTCGTCGCCCTGCTGCTGCGTTTTCCCGACCTTCGCTTCGTCCTGGACGAGGACAGGAGCCTGCTCCGCAAGCTCCAGGAAGCCGCGTTCACCTGGCCGGAGCAGCGGAACCTCGCCTATCATTGGCTGGACAAGCCGGGGGCCGTTCAACTGCTCAAGTTCGGATGCGAGCCGGGCCGGTCTTCCGACCAGTACTCGCTGGCCGCGTTCGACATCAATCGGCTGTTTTCCGTCCTGCCCCGCGTGGCGGGGCCGCTGGACGCCTCGAGCACCGAGCTCTCCATCTTCGATGAGTTGGCGCGCCGCTACGACGATATCCGCAGGTCCGAACCAAGCAGCAACGCGCGCACGGCGAAGATGACCAATGTCGCCGAAGAAGCGATCAGCCAGGCCGGTCGATTGTCGCCGTCATCGGCGACCGCGGTGCTGGCCCGCCTCGCGGTCGGCGCCCGATCCGGCCGACGCCTGATGCGGATCCTGATCGCCTCGGTTCACCGGACGCCGGCCAATCTCCCCTGGCTTCTCGACTACAACGGAAACTTCGTGAGCCCGTTCGAGCACTTCTGGTGCATCCAGACGCTCATCCTCCACACGGACCTGATGAGCCAGGATCAGCGTGCTCGGGTCGCCGCCAGCCTCACGTCGCACTGGCTGGCGATCAGCGCCGATCCCGGCCGGATCCGCGCGGCGCAGGAGTTGCGCAGACTGGTGACGTCGCGCCCGCGCTCCGGATCAGCCTCGGGGCCGACCTCCGCGCCGGCTTCGTCGTCGGCGAAGACCGCGGCGCCGTCCGCGAAAAGGCCGGCGACGAAGCGGTCGGCCGCTTCGTCGGAGGCATCGACGAAACCCATGAAGAAGTGAGCGGCCTCGCCTACCCCACCATGTCCCAGGCCAGCGGTTCTCCCCGCTTCAGCGCGCGGGCGGCCGGGCGGCCCAGCACGGCTTCGTAGTCGGCGGGCGGCAGGCCGTTGCCGGGGCGGACCGAGCGGACATTGGCCTTGGTCAGGGCCTCGCCGGCGGCGACGTCGGCGGTGACGTAGAGCGAGCGGCGGAACTGGCGGTTGCCGCGCTCGCTGCCCAGCAGGTCGTAGTTGACGCCGCCCAGCGCCTTCCAGGCGTTGCGGGTGTCGTCGCACAGGGCGCGGAACTCGGCCGGTTCGAGGGAGAAGGCCGCGTCCGGGCCGCCGTCGCTGCGGGCCAGGGTGAAGTGCTTCTCGACCGCGCAGGCGCCCAGCGACACCGCCGCCACCGAGGCGGCCGTGCCGGGCGTGTGGTCCGACAGGCCGATCGGGCAACCGAACCGCGCGGCCATGTCGACCACGGTGCGGACATTGGCGTCCTCGAAGCTGGCCGGATAGCTGGAGACGCAGTGCAGCAGCAGCACCCCGCCCGCCCCGGCCTGCAGGGCGGTGTCGAGGGCGGTCTGCATCTCGGCCAGGTTGGCCATGCCGGTCGAGATGATCAACGGCTTGCCCTGGCGGGCGGCGTAGCGGATCAGCGGCAGGTCGACGGCCTCGAACGAGGCGATCTTGTAGGCGGGGGCGTCGAGCCCGGCCAGCAGGTCGACGGCGGTCTCGTCGAAGGGGCTGGAGAAGATGGTCACGCCCCGCTTGGCCGCGCGTTCGAAGATCGGCGCGTGCCATTCGTAGGGGGTCTGGGCCTCCTGGTAGAGCTCGTGCAGGCTGCGCCCGTCCCACAGGCCGCCGTGGATCTTGAACTCGGGGCGGTCGACGTCCAGCGTGATGGTGTCGGCGGTGTAGGTCTGCAGCTTGATGGCGTCGCAGCCGGTGTCGGCGGCGGCGTCGACCATCTCCAGGGCGCGCTCCAGGCTGCCGTTGTGGTTCCCCGACAGCTCGCAGATCACGTAGGGCGGATAGTCGGCGCCGATCCTGCGGCCGGCGATCTCGATGTAGGGGGCGGTCATGGTGCGGACGTCTCACGCGGGACTTTCGCCCATATTAACCCTGAAATCGTGGACGAGGCGTCAACTCCCGGGCCCTCCCCCTGTGGGGGAGGCGATCGCGCAGCGATCGGTGGGGGAGTTATAGAGCGGTTGATACCGACCACTCCCCCCTCCGGCCCTTCGGGCCACCTCCCCCACAGGGGGAGGGACTTGGGCCTCGCCCGGAGTCGCGCCCAGCCGGAATCGGCCCTATATCTGCGGCCATGTCGACTCCCGAACCCCGCCACACCCGCTGCCTGATCATTGGATCGGGTCCCGCCGGCTACACCGCCGCCATCTACGCCGCCCGCGCGCTGCTCAAGCCCGTGCTGATCGCCGGCATCCAGCCGGGCGGCCAGCTGACGATCACGACCGACGTCGAGAACTATCCGGGCTTCGCCGACGTCATCCAGGGCCCCTGGCTGATGGACCAGATGAAGGCCCAGGCCGAGCACGTGGGCACCGAGTTCGTCAGCGACATCGTGCTGAGCGCCGACCTGTCCAAGCGCCCGTTCCACATCAAGACCGACAGCGGCCAGGAATGGTTCGCCGAGACCCTGATCATCGCCACCGGCGCCCAGGCCAAGTGGCTGGGCCTGGAGAGCGAGAGCAAGTTCCAGGGCTTCGGCGTTTCGGCCTGCGCCACCTGCGACGGCTTCTTCTACCGCAACAAGGAAGTCGTGGTGGTCGGCGGCGGCAACACGGCCGTCGAGGAGGCCCTGTTCCTGACCAGCTTCGCCAGCAAGGTGACGCTCGTCCACCGCAAGGACGAGCTGCGGGCCGAGATGATCCTGCAGGAGCGCCTGCTGGCCCACCCCAAGATCGAGGTGATCTGGGACAGCGCCATCGACGAGGTCCTGGGCGACAGCGACCCGATGGGCGTCACCGGCGTGCGGCTGAAGAACGTCAAGACCGGCGAGACCCAAGAGGTGAAGTGCGACGGCGTGTTCATCGCCATCGGCCACGCCCCGTCGTCGGAGCTGTTCAAGGGCCAGCTGGAAACCGGTCCGGGCGGCTATCTGAAGGTCAAGCCGGGCACCACCTCGACGGCCGTGCAGGGCGTCTACGCGGCCGGCGACGTCACCGACGACGTCTACCGCCAGGCGGTCACCGCCGCCGGCATGGGCTGCATGGCGGCCCTGGAAGCGGTGCGCTTCCTGGCCGAGGAAGACCACAAGAAGGCCCACCACCCGATCAGCCACCACGAGGCCGAGAAGATCGGCGTCTGGTGATGCTGATCCCCCCATGCTGATCAGAGAGGCGGCTTCGGAGGACCACGCCGAGATCCACGCCGTGGTCGCCGCCGCCTTTGACCGGACCCCCAAAGGCCACCAGGGCGAGGCCGACCTGGTCGACGCCCTGCGCGCCGACGGCGACGCCCTGGTCGAGCTGGTGGCGGAGGAAGACGGCTTCATCGTCGGCCACCTGCTGTTCAGCCGCCTCAAGACGCGGACAGGGGACACCGACACCGGCGCGCGCTTCGCCGCCCTGGCTCCGCTGTCGGTGCTGCCCGCGCGCCAGAGGGACGGGATCGGCCTGGCCCTGATGCAGGTCGGTCACGAACTGTGCCGCAAGGCCGGGGTCGAGGCCGTGATCGTGCTGGGCCATCCCGACTACTATCCGCGCGCCGGCTATTCGGCGACGGCGGCGAAGACCGTGACCGCGCTGTTCTCGGGCCCGTCGTTCATGGCCCTGGCCCTGACGCCGGGCGCGCTGGACGCGCCGACGACCATCGCCTACGCGCCGGCCTTCGGGCTCTAGAGCCCCGTCACTCTAGAGGCCCGTCAGCAGCTTCTTGAGCAGCGCGTTCAGCTGCTGCTGCTCGGCTTCGGTGAGCACCGAGATCATCTGGGTCTCCATCGCCACCATGCGGCCGATCATCTCGTCGATCACCCGCTTGCCCTCCGCCGTCAGGGCGATCTGGCGGCCGCGGCGGTCCTTGGGATCGGGCCGGCGCTCCACCAGGCCGGCGCGCTCCAGCCGGTCCAGCCGGTTGGTCATGCCGCCGGACGAGATCAGGGCCGCCTCGTAGAGCTGGGTGGGCGAGAGCATGTAGGGCTCGCCCGAGCGTCGCAGCGGGGTGAGCACGTCGAACTCGCCCACGTTCAGGTCGGCTTGCGCCAACAGCGGGTTCATGTGGTCGCGGGTCACGCGCGCGGCGGCGTCCAGCAGCCGCCCGATGGTCTCCACCGGCAGCATGGGCAGGTCGGGGCGCTCGCGGGCCCACTGGTTGGCGGCGGTTTCGGCTCGGTCCAAGGCGCATGATCCCTTGATCCAAAGTATCTTGATATCAAGATACTTTGGATCTACAAACTCGACCGCGCGACAATAGGGCCGCGCGCCGGCCCCGGAAAGAGCGCCGGCCGCTTGGGGAGACGACCATGTCGAAGATGCTTTTCGTGAATCTGCCGGTCGTGGACCTGGCCCGATCGACGACCTTCTACGAGGCCCTGGGCCTGAGCCGGAACCCGCAGTTCAGCGACGAGACCGCCGCCTGCATGGTGCTGTCCGAGGCGATCTTCGTCATGCTGCTGACCCACGACAAGTGGCGCACCTTCACCGACCGCCCCATCCCGCCGGCCACCTCCAGCGAGGTCATGCTGGCCGTGTCGTGCGACAGCCGCGAGGCGGTGGCCGCCATGGTCGACGCCGCCGCCGCGCACGGCGGGACGGCCGACGTCAATCCGGCCCAGGACTACGGCTTCATGCTCAACCGCACCTTCACCGACCCCGACGGCCACGTCTGGGAAGCGGTGTTCATGGACATGGCGGCGGCGGGCGGCGCGGCCTAGTTCAGCGGCCTAATTCAGCGGATTGACCAGGCTGGGCGGACGCGGCTTGGGCGGCGGCGGGGGCGGCGCCGGCGGCGGGGCGGCCTCCACGGTCTTGACCGTGGTGTCGACCACCGGCGTCTCGAGCGCGCCCAGGGCCTTGTTGATCTTGTCGATCTCCTCGGGCGTGGGCAGGCGGCGGCCGCCGCGCATGGCGGCGGCGGGATCGCCGGTCATCGGCGGCAGGATCTCGACCACGCCCTCGGGGCTGACGATCTTGGCCGGCTCGCCGGTCGCCACCGGCAGGACCCCGCCCGAGGCGGCCACGGCGGCCATCGAGCCCGGCGGCGCGGCCTCCAGCGTGCGCGGGTCGGCGCCCATCAGGATGTCGGCCGACACCGTCTCGTCGCCCGAATAGCGGCCCCGGAACGCCGCCTGGGTCCCCGACGGCCCGGTCCAACGATAGAAGACGTGGGTCCCCAGGGTGCGCAGCTTGACCAGGGTGGGCGCCCAGTACGGATAGACGTAGGACGCGTGGTAGTGGGTGGCCGCGCCGACGTCCTTCATCACGAAGCCGGCCAGGGCCCGCCTGGCGACGATCTCGGCGTTGGTCCAGACGACGGGGCTGATCTCGCGCTGCAGAGAGCCGTCGCAGGTGAAGCTGAACTGGCAGCCCGTGCCCCGCGCCGCGCCCTCGTAGATCACGCCGCAGATCGACTTGGGATAGCCCGGGTGGCGCACCCGGTTGATCACCGTCTGGGCCACGGCCTGCTGGCCGGCGACAGGCTCGAAGCCGGCCTCGAAATAGACCGCCTGGGTCAGGCAGTGCAGGGCCTTGTCGCGCTCGGCCTTGGCGCCGGTCAGCATGAAGGGCCGCGACGCCTCCAGCGGCAGGGGCGAGGCGGCCTTGAAGCCGTTGATCACCCGGGCCTGGTCGAAGTCCGGCTCGCGGTCGCCCAGGCGGGGGATCAGGTGCAGGTCCAGCTTCTCCCAGCCGCGCACCCGGCCCCAATAGTCCTTGTGTGGGCGGGGATCGTGGCGACGGGCCAGGGCCAGCATGGCCGGGTCCATGTCGGCGGTGTAGCGGGCCAGGCCCGCGTCGGACAGGCTGCCGGCCAGCCTGGCCACGCCCGCCGCCCGTCCGGCGCCGGCCGGCAGGTAGTAGGTCGCGCACGCGGAAAGGCCGCCGACGGCGATCAACGCGCCCCCGACGGCCTTCACCAGCCTGTATCGGCCTAGGTCGAGCACGCGTGCTCCCAAACGATCACTTCCCGCCGAGCGTGGAACGGATCATCCAGGCGTGCTTCTCGTGGGCCGCCAGGCGCTGGGTGTAGAGGTCGGCCGTGGCCTCGTCGCCGGCCTCGTCGGCCGCGCCGAAGGCGTCGCGCAGGGTGGCGATCACGGTCTCGTTGTCGGCCAGCAGTTCCTTGAACATGCCCTCCCACTCCTTCTCGGCGTCGCCGTCCTTGATGCTGGAGAGGTTGCCGAACGCGCCGTAGCCCATCGGGGCCAGTTCGCCCAGCGCGCGAATCCGCTCGGCGATGGAATCGAGCGCCGTCCACTCCTCGGTGTACTGGCCTTCCAGCAGCACGTGCAGCGCCTGGAAGTTCGGCCCCCGCACGTTCCAGTGGTAGCCGTGGGTCTTGAGATACAGCGCATAGCTGTCGGCCAGGACCTTGTTCAGGCCCGCGACGATGTCGGCGCGCTGCTTCGTCGTGAAGCCGGTGTTCGGGCTGGCGGCCATGATGATCTCCCGTGTTGCGTGTTCTAGGTAAGCGTGTCCATGCTCATGGCAAGCCGTTAGCGTATGGAGTCCCATGAAGATTGAAGATCCGCACGCAAAAGCTCGGGGGCCGGTTTCGCCCGACGCGATAAGCGCGTGGCTTGTCTCGAGGATCCCGCCCTCGCCGGCGCACGCCGCCCTGGTGACGCTGGCGGCCATCTTCTTCGCGATCGGATTCCGGCTCGCCGTGATGGGCACGGGGAACGACCTGGGCGCCACCCAGCCGTTCTTCCCCGCCGTCATCGTGGTCACGCTCTACGCCGGCTGGCGCTGGGCGCTGGCGCCCATCCTGGCCTGCATGGCCTTCGCGTGGTGGTTGCGCATGGGAGCCGGCGGCCATCCGCCGGACGGCGCCCGGATCGGGGCGTTCGTCCTGTTCCTGTTCTCGGCGGCCGTCACCACCGCGGTGACCCAGGTGCTGAGGAGCAGCCTGATCAGCCTGGCCGACGCGCGCCGACGCCAGGTCGAGGCCGAGGCCCGCCTGCAGGTCACCCAGGCCTCGGCCGGGGTCGGCCCCTGGGAATGGGACATCCAGGACGACGTGCTGAGCCTGTCGGCCACCGCGCGCCGGAACCTGGGCCTGGCCATGGACGCGCCGACGGACATGGACACCCTGACCGAGCTGGTCCACCCCGACGACCGCCCCCTGGTCCGGAGCCGGATCCGCGAGGCGATCAAGCACGGCCCCCACTACGAGGTCGAATACCGGCTGGCCAACCATCCCGACGGCGAGCGCTGGATCCACGGCCAGGGCCAGGTGGTCCGCGACGAGGCCGGCCGCGCCCTGCGGGTCATGGGCGTCAATTTCGACGTCACCCAGCGCCGCCGCGCCGAGGACAGCCTGCGTGAGAGCGAGGCCCGCTTCCGGTCGCTGGCCGACAGCGCCCCGGCCCTGATGTGGATCAGCGGCGAGGACGGCGTGAGGGTGTTCGTCAACACCGCCTATGTCGAGTTCGCGGGGGTGTCGTACGACGAGGCCCTGGTGCTGGACTGGCGCTCGCGCCTGCACGCCGACGACCTGAACCGGATCCTCAAGGCCCAGATCGCCGGCGAGGCCTCGCGCAGGCCGTTCAGCCTGGAGGGCCGCTACCGCCGGGCCGACGGCGAGATGCGCTGGCTCAAGTCGTTCTCGCAGCCGCGCCTGGGCTGCGGCGGCGAGTTCATCGGCTTCATCGGCATCGCCTTCGACTTCACCGACACCAAGGAGGCCGAGGCCAAGCTGACCGGGCTGAACGAACTGCTGGCCGACCGTGTGCAGGAGGCGCTGTCGGAGCGCGACGAGGTCCAGGCCGCCCTCACCCAGTCGCAGAAGCTGGAGGCCATCGGCCAGCTGACCGGCGGGGTCGCCCACGATTTCAACAACCTGCTGACCGTGATCATCGGGGCGCTGGACGTGCTGGAGCGCAACCCCGCCGACGACCAGCGCCGCAGCCGCATGCTGCAGGCGGCCCAGGCCGCCGCCCGGCGCGGCGAGAAGCTGACCCACCACCTGCTGGCCTTCGCCCGCCGCCAGCCGCTGAACCCGGAGATCTGCCGGATCGACGCCATGATCGGCGAGAGCGAGGGGCTGCTGCGCCGCGCGGTCGGCGAGGGCGTGGAGCTGACCCTGGACCTGAAGGCCGGCGGCCGCACCACCCTGACCGACTCCGGCCAGTTCGAGGCGGCCCTGCTGAACCTGGTGGTCAACGCCCGCGACGCCACCCCGCAGGGCGGCCGGATCGCCGTCTCGTCCCAGGGCCTGGACCTGGCCGAGCCGCGCGGCGAGCTGCCGGCCGGACGCTATCTGAGCATCGCGGTGGCCGACACCGGGGCGGGCATGGACGCCGAGACCCTGCAGCGCGCCTTCGAGCCGTTCTACACCACCAAGCCGGTGGGCAAGGGCACGGGCCTGGGCCTGTCGCAGGTCTACGGCTTCGTGCGCCAGAGCGGCGGCGAGGTGACCATCGAGTCGGCGGTCGGCAAGGGCACCACCGTGTCCATGCTGCTGCCGGTGCGCGAGGCCTTCTCGCCGGTCGAGGTGCTGGCCGTCCGGCCGCCGGCCACCCGCGCCAGCTCGCACGTGCTGCTGGTCGAGGACGACGTCGAGGTGGGCGACCTGATCTCGGCGATGATCGACGAGCTGGGCCACATGGTCAGCCGCGCGGCCAACGCCGACGAAGCCCTGACCATCGCCCGCGCCGACCCGACCCTGGCCCTGGTGATCACCGACGTGATCATGCCGGGCGGCAAGAGCGGGGTCGACCTGGCCATGACCCTGGCCCAGGAACGGCCGGAGCTGCCGGTGCTGCTCAGCTCGGGCTACACCGGCCAGGAGCTGGTCCGTGCCCACGACACCCCCTGGCCGCTGCTGAGCAAGCCCTACGCCCTGGACGCCCTGGCCCAGGCCATGGCCGACGCCTGGGACCGCCACGCGCCGGTCCAGGCCACGGCGAAGAAGGGCGGCAAGGCGAAGGTGTAGGTCCTCCCCCTGTGGGGGAGGTGTCGGCGAAGCTGACGGAGGGGGGGCGTGAGGATCCATCCCGCCTTTCAATGGACCGTCCTCCCGGGCCTTGTGCCCGGGACCCCTGGTTCAGCTTCCACGTGAGATGCAAGCGAACCGCCAGCGGTTCGCCCCTTCCGCACTTGCGGCGAACAGAGGGGTCCCGGGCACAAGGCCCGGGATGACGAACCGAGGGGCGTTGGAGGAAACCTACGAAACTTCCGCCGCCAGCGCCGCGGCCACCTCGGCCATCACGCCCGACCAGTCGTTGTAGTCGGGCGGCGAGAAGACCCGGGCCTGCGGATACCAGGGATAGGTCTTGGCCCCCAGCCGGGTCCAGGCCGCCGCGCCCGTCAGCAGCCAGACCGGCGCGCCGCACGCCCCGGCCAGGTTGAAGGTGGCGTTGGAGAAGCCGATCGTCAGGTCCACGGCGCGGCAGAGGGCGGCGACGTCGTCGAGGTCGTACTTCAGGTCGATCCCGCGCGGCTCCCAGATCTCGACGCCGAACCGCTCGCGGGCCAGGGCGATCTCGGCCTCGCAGTCGCCGTACTGCAGGTTGACGAAGGTGACGCCCGGGGTCTGCAGGATCGGCCGCCACTGCTCGAACGGCGAGAACTGCCGGCCCCGCTCGGCCTGGAGGCTGAGGCTCTTCCACAGCAGCCCCACCTTGCGCCCCGGCGCGGCGGCCAACTGGTCGCGCCAATAGGCGACCCGCTCGGGATCGGCGACCAGGTAGCCCGTCTCGCGCGGGAACGCGTCCTCGGTGGACCGGAAGGCGGTCAGCAGCGACGCCATCGGCGTCCACAGGTCGATGGCCGACCAGTCCTCGATGAACGGCGCCGACCAGTAGACCCGCCCCTCGTGCCGCACAGTCCGGTGGGGCGTGACGGAGGCCTTGGGGAAGCTGCGCTTGAACAGCGGGACCAGGCGGTACTCCACGACGATGCTCAGCAGGCTCTCGTCGCCGACGGCGGCGATGGCGTCGCGCAGGACGTTGGCGAACAGCACCTCGTCGCCCAGCCCCTGCTCGCCGCAGACCAGCAGCCGCTTGCCGGCCAGGCTCTCGCCCGGCGTCCAGCGCGGCTTGGCGACCACGAAGGTGGCCACCTGCAGGAGGTCGGGCGACAGCCGCGCCTCGTAGGCCTCCCAGCCTTCGCGCAGGCGGCCCAGGGCCAGCAGCGCCGTCGCGCGGGCGAACCGCATGGTGGCCAGGTCGTTGGCCTCGGCCTCCTCCCCGTTGCGCAGCGCCGCCTCGCAGTCCTCCAGCGCCCCGGCCGCGTCGCCCAGGTCCTGCCGCGCGAACGCCCGGTTGTGATAGGCCTTGCCGTAGGTCGGCAGCAGCCGCAGCGCCTCGTCGAAGAAGGTCAGCGAGGCCGCGCCGTCGCCGCGGCTGACCAGCACCGTGCCCAGGGTGTTCCACAGGCCTTCGGCGCCCGGGTTCTGCATAATCGCCGACCGCACCAGCTCGATCGCCTCGTCGGAACGGTCGGTGTCGCGCAGCGCGCAGGCCAGGTTGTTGATCGCCTCCAGATCGCCCGGACGGCTGGCCAGGAAGTGGGTGAAGAACTGGACCGCCAGCTCGGGCAGGCCCAGGCGGAAGGCCAGGCGCCCCAGGTCGCCGGCGACGGGCCCGTGGTCCGGCAGCAGCTGCAGCGCCGCCTCGTAGCAGCGCATCGAGCTGCCGAAGTCGCCCAGCTTCTCGCGCGAGACGCCCAGCACGTGCCAGGCGATGCCCTGGCGCTCGTCGCGGCCCAGGGCCTCCAGGGCCAGGGCCTCGCCCCGGCCGTAGTCGCCCGCGTGCAGCGCGCGGATCGCCCCGTTCAGCAGCTCGACCATGTCGAGGTCGCCCAGGTGGTCGACCGCCGTCTTGAGCTCGTCCAGGGCCTGGGCCGAGGCCGCGTCGCCCAGGCTCGGCGCGGCCATCCCGGGCACGATGGGAGCGGCGGCCTCGAAGGCGTCCGACGCGCCCCGCAGGCGCGCCATCAGCGCGGCCTGGGCGTCGGCGGGCTTTGAGGTGGCTTCCATGTCGGACCCCTGGGAAACGAACGCTTCGGCGGACCCTAGCCCCCGCCTCTTAACCTTGTGTTGGTGGATGTACCACGGTTGGGGCCTGCGGCGGGCCTGTGCGCGGAGGCCCTCCGGTTACGCCGTGGTCGGATTTTCATGCTCACGCTTTGCAATCCGCGTCGGAAGGTCTATATGTGATCCATCCCTTTTGCTCAATTTCAGCATAAGGGGCGACGTCGGAGCGGGATTTAACGATTTGTCCTCCGTTTCCGGCGTTTTTTGAGGTTCTGGAAATGCTCAGTTTGAGCATAAGAGAGGATCACATGGCCGACGGCTTCGCGCCCCTCGCCTTCACGCCCGACGTCGAAGCGGCGACCGCCCAGATGTGGGACAAGGTGAAGCACCATGTCACCCCGCTCGAATGGCAGCTGCACGCGCCGCTGATCGCCGAGATCAATCGGCTGAAGCGCGAGAAGAACGCCGTCATCCTGGCCCACAACTACATGACGCCCGAGATCTTCCACGGCGTGGGCGACTTCGTCGGCGACAGCCTGGCCCTGGCCCGCGAGGCGGCCAAGTGCGACGCGGCGGTGATCGTCCAGGCCGGCGTGCACTTCATGGCCGAGACCAGCAAGGTGCTGGCCCCGGAAAAGAAGGTGCTGATCCCCGACCTGAAGGCCGGCTGCAGCCTGGCCTCCTCGATCACCGGCGCCGACGTGCGGCTGATCAAGCAGCGCCACCCGGGCATCCCGGTGGTCACCTACGTCAACACCACCGCCGACGTGAAGGCCGAGACCGACATTTGCTGCACCAGCGCCAACGCCGTCCAGGTGGTTGAATGGGCCGCCAAGGAGTGGGGCGTCGACAAGGTGATCCTGATCCCCGACGAGTTCCTGGCCCGCAACGTCGCGCGCCAGACCAACGTCAAGATCATCGCCTGGGCCGGTCGCTGCGAGGTGCACGAGCGCTTCACCGCCCAGGACATCGCCGACATGCGCTTCGCCTGGCCGGAAGCCGAGATCCTGGCCCACCCCGAGTGCCCGGCCGAGATCCTGGAGGCCGCCGACTTCGCCGGCTCGACGGCGGCGATGAACGACTATGTCGCCCTGCGCAAGCCCAAGCAGGTGGTGCTGATCACCGAGTGCTCGATGGCCTCCAACGTCCAGGCCGAAAGCCCGGGCACCCAGTTCATCGGCCCCTGCAACATGTGCCCGCACATGAAGAAGATCAGTTTGCGGAACATCCACGACGCCCTGGTCCACGACCAGTTCGAGGTGACGATCGATCCGTCGATCGCCATCCGCGCCAAGCTGGCCGTCCAGCGGATGATCGACCTGCCGCCGCCGACCGTTCCGGCCCGCTACGACCTGGTCAAGGCTCAGCACCACGTGGACGTGGAGCTGATCTAGAAGCCTCGCCTCGCTCGCGTCCCAAGTTCCCGGCCCTTCCCCGTTCCGGAAGGGAGTGGAGTGTGAAATGACCGACCGCGTCACCTTCGATGGCCCCGTGATCCTCGGGGCGGGCCTGGCGGGCCTGACCGCCGCCCTCGCCGCCGTGGATACGGGCGGCAAGGCCCTGGTGCTGTCGCCCACGCCCCTGGCCACCGGCTGCTCCAGCGCCTGGGCCCAGGGCGGCATGGCCGCGGCCCTGTCGGACCAGGACGCCCCGGCCCTGCACGCCGCCGACACCATCGCCGCCGGCGCGGGCCTGTGCGACCCCGCCGCCGTCGAGCTCCTGACCACCGAAGGCCCCGCCGCCGTGCGGGCCCTGGCCGCCCTGGGCGCGCCGTTCGACCGCCAGCCGGACGGCGGCTTCGTGCTCAGCCTGGAAGCCGCCCACGCCAAGGCCCGGGTCGCCCGGGTCGGCGGCGACGGGGCCGGGGCGGCGATCATGGCCGCCGTGATCGCCACGGTCCGCGCCACGCCCGCCGTCGAGGTCCGCGAGAACGCCCGCGCCCGCCGCCTGCTTCAGGACGCCACGGGTCGCGTGGTCGGGCTGATCGCCGAGATCGACGGCGCCCTGGTCGAGATCCTGGCGCCGGCGGTGATCCTGGCCACCGGCGGCGTCGGCGGCCTCTACGCGGTCACCACCACGCCCGCCCAGGTGCGCGGCGAGGGCCTGGGCCTGGCCGCCCTGGCCGGGGCCGAGATCGCCGACCCCGAGTTCGTCCAGTTCCACCCCACGGCCATCGACATCGGCAAGGACCCCGCCCCCCTGGCCACCGAGGCCCTGCGCGGCGAGGGCGCGATCCTGCGCGATCGCGACGGCCGGGCCTTCATGGCCGACTACCATCCGGCCCGCGAGCTGGCCCCGCGCGACGTGGTGGCCCGCGCCATCCACGCCGAGCGCGCGGCCGGTCGCGGCGCGTTCCTGGACGCGACCCAGGCCGTGGGCGCGCACTTCCCGCACGAGTTCCCGGCCGTCTTCGCCGCCTGCATGGGCGCGGGGATCGATCCGCGCGTCCAGCCGATCCCGGTGACGCCGGCCGTGCACTACCACATGGGCGGGGTCGCCACCGACCTGGACGGCCGCGCCAGCCTGCCGGGCCTCTACGCCGCCGGCGAGTGCGCCTCGACCGGGGTGCAGGGTGCCAACCGCCTGGCGTCCAACAGCCTGCTGGAAGCGGCCGTGTTCGGCGCCCGCGCCGGCCGCGCCGCGGCCGCGGAACGGGCGATCGGCGGCGAGCCGGTCAGCCTGGAGCCCCTGCCCGACCTGCCCGAGGCGGCGCTGCAGACCCTGCGCAAGGCCATGAGCCGCGACGCGGGCGTGATCCGCGACGCCGAGGGCCTGGAGCGGCTGGCGACCCAGATCGAGGCGCTGGAGCCCGCCTACGGTCCCTGCCCCACGGTGGTCGCCGCCAAGCTGATCGTCCGCGCCGCCCTGGCTCGCCAGGAAAGCCGAGGCGGCCACTACCGCGCCGACTTCCCCGCCACGGCCTTGCCGGAGCGGACCTTCGTCACCTTGCAAGACCAGGAAACGGGCCGCGCGGTCCGGTACGCCGCCGAATGACCACGCCCCTCGACGACCTCCTCGTCCGCCCGATCATCGACATGGCCCTGGCCGAGGACCTGGGCCGGGCCGGCGACATCACCGGCCAGGCCTGCATCGATCCTGACGCCCGCCTGTCGGTGGTGTGGGCCGCGCGGCAGGACGGCCGGATCGCGGGCCTGTCCTGCGCCCGCCTGGCCCTGGCCGCCCTGGACCCGACCGCCCGCTTCGAGGTGGTCACCCCCGACGGCGCCGACGCCGCGCCGGGCGCGATCCTCGCCCGGGCCGAAGGCAACGCCCGCGCCGTGCTGGCCGCCGAGCGCACCGGGCTGAACCTGCTGGGCAAGCTGTCGGGCATCGCCACCCTGACCCGCGCCTATGTCCGCCTGGTCGAGGGCACGAAGGCGACCATCGTCGACACCCGCAAGACCACGCCCGGCCTGCGGGCGCTGGAGAAGTACGCCGTGCGCTGCGGCGGCGGGATCAACCACCGCTTCGGCCTCGACGACGCCATCCTGATCAAGGACAACCACGTCGCCGCCTGCGGCGGGGTGGGCGAAGCCGTCCGCCGGGCCCGCGCCTTCGCCGGCCACCTGGTGAAGGTCGAGGTCGAGGTCGACGGCCTGGACCAACTGGAGGACGCGCTGAAGCACGGCCCCGACGTGGTCATGCTCGACAATTTCAGCCTCGACGACCTGAAGACCGCCGTGTCGCTGGCCAAGGGCCGCGCGGTGTTGGAGGCCTCGGGCGGCGTCAACCTGACCACCGTGCGCGCCATCGCCGAGACCGGCGTCGACGTCATCAGCGTGGGCGCCCTGACCCACTCGGCCCTGACCCTGGACATCGGCCTGGACGCGGCCTAGCCGAGGCGCGCCCGATACAGCGCGACCGCGTCCTGCCCGGCCGGAAAGTGGAGCCGGCCCGAGCGGTCGTGAAGGGCCGCCCACACCGCCTCGGCGACGTCGATCTCGCGCGTGGTCATGGCGGGCTTGGCGAAGCTTTCGAAGATCGGACCGGCGAAGTCGGCATAGGCGGCCGGGATCAGGTCCTCGACGCGGATGTCGGTGTTCTGCGCGAAACGGGTCGTCGGGCCGTATCCCGGCTCCACCAGCTTCACCCGGACGCCGAAATGGCCCAGCTCAAGGGCTAGCGAGCCCGAAAAGCCCTCGATGGCCTGCTTGCTGGCGGTATAGGCGGCCGCCAGCGGCATGGCGGCCAGGGTGACGGACGATGTCACGTTGACGATCACGCCGGATCGGCGCTCGCGCATCTGGGGGATGACGGCCTGGCACATGGCCATCACGCCAAAGGTGTTGGTGTCGAACACCTTGCGGATGTGGGCCATCGGGGTCGCTTCGAACGCTCCGACGACCCCGACGCCGGCGTTGTTGACCAAGGCGTCTATCGGGCCGGCCGCCGCCACGGCCGCGGCGATGCTTTCCGGGCGGGTTACGTCGAGCGGCAGAACCCTCAGCATCTCCGAACGCGGCAAAACGGCCGTGTCGGGCTTGCGCATGGTGGCGACGACGTTCCAGCCCTTGGCCAGGAAATGGCGGGCCGTCTCGAGGCCGTAGCCCGAGGACGCGCCGGTGATCAGGATGGTGGGCATGGTAGCCTCCAGTTGCTTGGACGCCGCCTTCCTAAGACCCATTGCCGGGACGATCGATAATCAGAAGTCCAAATTTAGTTTCCAATCATCCAAATCCACCTGCGGAGAAGCCTAAGCCGTTTCCCCGCCGCCGTTGCGAGCGAACCGACCGGGCGAACAACCCAGCCGCTTGCGGAACGCCGTGCTGAAGGCGCTCGCCGACTCGTAGCCGATCTCGTCGGCGATCCGGTCCAGGGTCTTGGCGCCGCCCATCAGGGCGTCCTTGGCCAGCGCCATGCGCCAGCGCGCCAGGTATTCGATCGGGCCGCAGCCCAGGACCTCGCCGAACCGCGCGGCGAACGCCGAGCGCGACAGCCCCGCGACCTTAGCCAGGCCCGCGACCGTCCAATGGCTCCGCACGTCCGCGTGCATGGCGCGCAGAACCCGGGCCAGGACCGGATCGCGCAGCCCGTTGAGCAGGCCAGCCCGATCGTCGTCCCGCGCCACGCCGCGCCAGCGCAGGGCCTCGACGAGCAGGACCTCCAGCATGCGCTGCAAAATCATGTCGCGACCGGGCTCCTCGCGCGCGCACTCGCCCCGGATCAGCGCAATCACCGCGCTCAACCTGTCCGTCCGCCCCTCCGAGGCCGGAATCAGGATCATGCGCGGCAACAGGGCGAGCAACAGCGGCGCGTTGATCCGCTCGATGCGGAAGGCGCCGCCCAGTGATTCAAAATCGGCTTCGCCCTCCGGATCACCGTGCCGCACCGGCGCGTTCGTCGGCTCGCGAAGGACGCCGCCGACGCCTGGATGGCTGCTCAACGCGAAGGCCGGCGTGGACGGCAGCAGCAGGAAGTCGCCCGCCGTCATCCTGAAGGCGGGCTGGTCCGCGAAGGCGATCCAGCACTCTCCCTTCAGGACGATCGTGAAGCCGGGCGCATCGTGGTCGGCGTAGCGGACGCCCCAGCGCCCCCGCCCGGTGATCGGCTTTGAGAGGACCGAACTCGGCCGAAGCAGCGCGACGATGTCGCTTAGAGGATCCATTAGGACGATCAGACACTAGATTGCGCCGCTGAATTATCAGCCATCCAGCAGGGCCTGTCACCAGCGTCGCGCGTCACACCGCGACATTCCGCCCCACCGCCTCCGCGACAGCGGTTTCTTAACCCTGTTCAGTCATAGGGTAACGGTCCCAAGCCTGGGGGACGGGGGCCGGAGCGCGTCGGGGTCTTGCAGCCAAGTCAGTACATCAATCTGGACAAGGCCAAGGCGCTGGTCGTCGACGACAATCCCCAGTCGCTCGACATCCTGATCGGCGTCCTGACCAGCTTCGGGCTGCGCAACATCACGCGCAAGGCCGACGGCAAGGAAGCCCAGGAAGAGCTTAAGTACACGGCCTACGACCTGGTGCTGCTGAACGGCCCCCTGCCCGAGATGGACGGCTACGACCTGACCCGCTGGCTGCGCCGCGAGGCCGACGAGGCCAATCGCATGACGCCGGTGATCATCGTCACCTCCCACACCCGCCGCAGCCAGGTCGAGAAGGCCCGGGACTGCGGCGCCAATTTCATCGTCACCAAGCCGATCTCTCCGGCCGTGATGCTGGAACGCATTCTGTGGGTCGCCCGAGGCGACCGGATGTTCATCGAATGCGACGCCTATATCGGTCCCGACCGCCGCTGGCGGAACCTCGGCCCGCCCGTGGAGTTCCCGGACGGCCGGCGCCGCGACGATCAGTCCATTGAACTGGGCGAGCCCGAAGGCGCAAACATGAGCCAGGACGAGCTTGACGCCCTGATTAAACCTATGAAGTCGATTGCATGACCCAGGTCAAAAAGAGCCGCATGAAGCCCCGCCTGGGCCAGCTGATGAAGCAGTCGGGCGGCATGTACGTGGCCGAGGCCCTCAAGCGCGCCGACGCCACCATGGAAACCCTGCGCGAGCCGTCCCTGACCGGGATCGACGACTACATCACCGCCCTGGACGCCCTGCTGGTCTCGGGCCAGGACGAGGCGGCGGTGATCGAGGGCCTGTACGCCCGGGCCGGCGACATCGTCAGCCTCAGCGGCGCCGAGCGTAACGAGGCGGTCCAGATCGCCGCCCGCTCGCTGTGCGACCTGCTGGACGAGGCCCCGGGCCTGACCCCGTCGATCGTGGCCGGGATCAAGGTCTACATCGCCTCGATCAAGCTGCTGCACCGCGCGCCCGACAATCCCGACCTGCAGCAGCCGATCCTGCAGGGCCTGGCCGCCGTGCTGGAAAAGCACCGCGGCGAGAACCGGGCCGCCGCCGACTAGGCTTTCGCAGCATCCCGCCGACGCTTGGCAGACAAGCGCTCGCGCCCCTGCTTGCGCCATGCCACGCCTTCGCCGACGCGGAGGGACCCGGCATGAAGGCGGCCAGCCTGATCATCATCCTTGCGGCCCTGCCCCTGGCGGCGGCCGACGCACCCGCGCCCAGCCCGGACTTCCCCGACGGCTATCGCGACTGGCGGCACGTCTCGACCGGACTGATCGGCCCGCACGCCCCGGCCTACGCGGTCAACGGCGGCTTCCACCACATCTACGCCAACCCGGCGGCCCTGAAGGGCTATCGCGAGGGCCGGTTCCCCGACGGGGCGGTGCTGGTCTACGACCTGTTCGAGGCCGTCGACAAAGGCGGCGACGTCACCGCCCAGGGGGCGCGACGGCACGTGGACGTGATGGTCAAGGACAGCCGCCGCTTCGCCGCCACCGACGGCTGGGGCTACGCCGAGTTCGCGGCCGGCGAGCGCACGCCCCGGCCGGGGATCGCCGCCAGCCAGGACACGACCTGCCACGCTTGCCACCAGCGGGCGGCGGCGCGGGACTTCGTGTTCAGCGGGTTGCGGGACTAGGAACCCAGCTCTCGCGGATAGCTGCCGCCGCTCGCATGGCCCGACTGGAGGTCGATGATGAAGGGCACGGGCGGCTGGTCGTGGATGTCGACGGCCAGGCCATGCAGCGACATGCCCCTGCGCTCGAGGTCCGTGATCCCGTCCCACGAGACGCGGCGACTGCGCCACGCGACCCCGGCCGGTCCCAGCGCCGTGACCGCCAGGTCGTCGGCGATCAGGAAGACCCCCAGATCGGCCTCGAACCGCACGTCGCTCACCTCGGGAAACGCCCGGACGACCCGTCGTTCCCGCGCGTCGACCACATAGACGTCGCCGCCCGCGACCAGCAGCACGGCGGCGTCTCCAAACGCGTCGTGGACGGCTTCGAGCGGCTTGGAGCCCCGCGCGAAATTCCCGATCCAGCGCTCGGCGCCGTCGGGCGTGAACTCTACGACGAGACCTTCGCGGAAGGCGTCCGGCCTGGGGAAACTCTTCACCTCGCCGCCATAGGGCGGCAGGCCGGGCATCTGTCTGGCGATCATCGCGGCAGCCTAGCGCGAGTTCCCGGCGCCTGTCTCCAGCCGGCCCCTACCGCTTCCCCCGCAGCCACGGCGCCAGGCGGTCCTGCAGGGGCTGGTCGATATAGGTGTGGAACAGCCAGGCCGCGCCGATGGCGATCGGGAACGAGGCCAGCCACATCAGCCACTGCCAGCCGATGCCGATCGGCACGGTCTCGATCAGCTTGTGCACCGCGCTCCAGTAGATCACGCCGACGAAGATGTGGGTGATGAACAGGGCGAACGACAGCTTGGCGCCCTCCTCGATCCAGGCCCGGGGGTGCTTGACCGGCAGGCGGCCCGCGCCCAGCACGATGGCGGCGATGGCGGTCAGGCAGGGGATGTCGAACAGCAGCTCGTCGGGCAGGGCGTAGCGGTCCAGCGGCTGCATGGCCACCAGCACGACGACGCCGCCGACCAGCAGGGCCTTGGCGGCCTTTTCCGACGGCCAGTCCATCTCGACCGCCCGCGCCAGGCAGACGCCGAGGATGAACAGCGGCAGGGCGCGCACGACGCCGAAGCGGAACTGAAGGTCCGACAGGGCGTGGTCGAACACGGTCCGCGCGATCACCTCGCAGGCGGCGAAGGCCAGGCCCCCGACCAGCGGCAGCACCCAGGGGTGGCGCACCTTGTCGGCGGCCCGCCACAGCCAGGGGAACACCGCGTAGCAGACGATCAGGGCCGACAGCGACCAGCTGGGCAGGTTCCAGCCGTCGCTGTTGAAGCCCCAGGCGTGGACCAGCAGGGCCTGGACCGGCAACTGGTCCCAGGCGAAGCGCGAGGGCTTGTGGGCGTCGGTGCCCAGGGCGTTCAGCACCAGCACCAGGGCGGCCATCATCAGCAGCACGATCAGGTGCCCCGGCCAGACCCGGCCGACCCGGCGCACCCAGAAGCGGCCGTGGCTGATCCGCCCGGTCAGGGTGGAGGCCCCGTAGGCCCGGCCCAGCACGTAGCCGGACAGCATCAGGAAGAAGTCGGTGGCCAGGAACCCGCGCGAGAACACCTGGCCGAAGCGCTCGATCCGCATCGGGCCCTCGGCGCCGAAGTGGTAGATGACGATCAGCAGCGAGGCGAGCAGCCGCAGCAGGTCCAGGGCGCCGCCACGCGTCGAGGCGCGGACGGGCTTGACCGCGACCGGCTCGGCGACCGGTTCGGACTCCGGAAGGGGGGATTGGACGGGTACGTTCACAACGTCCGTGCCTTAACAAAGCCGGGCGGCTCGGGAAAGCGCGCGCAGCCCCTGTGCGCGCGTCATGGCGACACAGCCTGGGACTGTGGCGGAATAGCCCCGCCCCTTCCTTCTCCCCGTCATCCCGGGCCTTGTGCCCGGGACCCCTCCGTCCGCCGCAGGTGCGGATGTGTGGCGCGCCTGCGCGCCATTGCACTTCACGTGCGAGCTGAACCAGGGGTCCCGGGCACAAGGCCCGGGATGACGGACGGGGATATTGAAGTTGGGAGGAACCGCCCCATCTGTAACTCCATCAGTATCTAATCGGACGCCCCGCCCATGACCGCCCGCCTGCCCGTCCTGTTCCTCGGCCACGGCTCGCCGATGAACGCCATCGAGGACAACGCCTGGAGCCGCGCCTGGGCGGCGCTCGGCGCCGAGCTGCCGCGCCCCAAGGCGGTGCTGATGATCAGCGCCCACTGGGAGACGCGCGGGGCCAGCGCCGTGAGCGCGGCCGAGCGCCCCGAGACCATCCACGACTTCGGCGGCTTCCCCCAGGCCTTGTTCGACGTGCGCTACGACGCGCCCGGCGACCCGGCCCTGGCCCAGCGGGTGGCGCAGGTGCTGTCGCCCAACCTGGTGGTCCAGCATCCGACCCGGGGCCTCGACCACGGCGCCTGGGGCGTGCTGAGGCCGATGTACCCGGACGCCGACGTACCGGTGGTGCAGCTGAGCCTGGACCGCGGCCGGCCCGACCGCTGGCACTACGAGGCCGGCAAGCGCCTGGCCGCCCTGCGCGACGAAGGCGTGCTGATCGTCGGCAGCGGCGACATCGTCCACAATCTGCGCGCCGTGAACTTCCGCACCGGCGAGACCCCGGAGTGGGCCCCGCGCTTCAACGAGACGGCCAAGGCCCTGATCGCCGCCGGCGACCACGACCCGCTGATCGATTGGCGCGGCCTGGGCCCCGACGCCGAGGCCTCGATCAACAGCGCCGAACACTACCTGCCCCTGCTCTACGTGCTGGGCGCGCAGGAGAAGGGCGAGCCGGTCTCGTTCTTCACCGACGACGTGTTCGCGGCGATCTCGATGACGTCGGTGCGGGTGGGTTAGCGTCCGCGCATCCTTTCCCGTCCCACCGGGTTTTCCCCGCATGACCTACCACCTGCATTACTGGCCCACGATCCAGGGACGCGGCGAATTCGTGCGGCTGGCGCTGGAGGAGGCCGGCGCGGCCTATGTCGACGTGGCGCGCGGCGGCAAGGATGAAGGCGGCGGCGAACGGGCGCTGATGGCCGACATCGGCGACCACGACCATCCGTCCTTCGCCCCGCCCTATCTGGTCGACGGCAAGCTGGTGATCGGCCAGACGGCCAACATCCTGCTGCACCTGGGCGCCCGTCACGGCCTGGCGCCGAAGGGCGAGGCCGGGCGGCTGTGGGTCAACCAGCTGCAGCTGACCATCACCGACCTGGTCGCCGAGGCCCACGACGTCCATCACCCGGTGGGGATGGGTCTCTACTACGAGGACCAGAAGGCCGAGGCGGCGCGACGGGCGGAGGAGTTCCGGACCCAGCGGATGAAGAAGTACCTCGGCTGGTACGAGACGGTACTGGAGAAGGCGCAGAAGGGCGGCTGGCTGACGGGCGCGGACCTGACCTATGCCGACCTGTCGCTGTTCCAGGTGGTGGAGGGCCTGCGCTACGCCTTCCCGCACGCGATGAAGCGGCTGGAGCCGAAGCTGAAGCGGGTGGTCGCCGTGCGCGACGCGGTGGCCGAGCGGCCGAACATCGCGGCCTATCTGAGCTCGGAGCGGCGGATCCCGTTCAGCACGGAGGGGATCTTCCGAGCTTATCCGGAGCTGGATCCAGCCTAGGGCGTGACCACCACCGTATAGCTCAATGCCGTGTTTTTCGCCCTGGCCGGCGTCTGTTCGTCGCTGACCATCAGTTGACGGAAACGGCCGGCGCGCGCGGCTTCGACGGCGTCGCCGTTGGTGATCAGCGGCCTGGGACCCGCGTCCGTACGGGAATAGAACCACTCCCGCGCGAAGGTGTCGGCGCTGTAGGGCTTCATCGGCCCGACGACGCCCTCCGCGAAGGTGATCACGGCCTTTGGGTCGTCGACCCTCGCGAAGACCCGGCACACCTTGTAGCGGACCCGGATCCTTTGCTTGCCGTCGGCTCCCAACAGGTCGCCGGGGTTTTCGCTCACCAACAGAAACCTGTCGCCCGACCGTCTGGCCTCGATGAAGGTTTCATTGCCTTGGGCGAAGCCCTTCGTGGGGAATTGGACCCAACGGCGCTTCTCCGCCTCGGCGAGCGCTCCCTCCCGGCTGGCGTTGGTGGCCATGCACATCGTCCGAAAGTCGGAAACTAGCGTCGCGGAGGACACGGTTTGCCCCGCGGCCGCCAGCGGCGTCGCCGTCGCGGCCAATACCGTCAGGCATAGGAGCCGACCCGCGACGTTGCGCCTCGCGTCGGCGCGCTCTGGGTTTGGAAATGCCATGTCGGATCCCGCTCGATTACGGTCAAGCTTACCGTCCGCCCGAGCGTCCGCAAGCGAAAGAGATCGACATGTTCGCGCAGGTTGAGCTGCTGGATCGGCGGCCGGGCTGAAACACCCCAGCTTGGCCGGCCTCGGGGGCGCCCGCCTAGCTCGACGGCGACCCGCCCGCCACCACGTCCACGCGGCGCCAGGTCTGCGACTTGCACAGGAAGCCGCCGATCAGGCAGCCCTTGGCCTTCATGGTGGTGGCGTCGGGGAAGTCGGCGGTGCCGTTGAAGTTCATGTTCAGGTCGGGCACGAACACCTTGCCCTTCCAGCTGCCGTTCTTCTGGAGCTGGAAGTCGCGCAGCAGCTGCAGGCCGACCAGCTCGGGCGTGCCGCCCTTCCTGGCGTCGGCCTTGGCCTCGTCATTGGCCCAGACCACCACGCCGCAGGCGCGACCGCCGCCGCACGGCTTGATCTCGACATGGACGCTGTTCTTGGGATTGCGCCAGACGCCGTAATTGAACGAATCCTCGGCCAGGGCGGGCGAGGTCAGGGCGGCCATGAGGCCGGCGGCCGTGGTCAGCCCGACGAGGAACGACTTGATCCGACGCATGCACGAGGTCTCCACCTGAGATCGTTGTGATGCAGGTTCGCGTTCGGATCAAGTCGGGGCGGCTTCTCCATTCCGCTCACGCGCCCACCGCCAGCGCCTCGCCCGCCTTGCGCGCCGCGGCCCAGCGCTCGTCCATGCCCCGGCCGTAGAGGGCGGTGATCCGCTCCAGCACGGCCGGCGGGGCGGTCTCCGGACGGCCGGCGTGGAAGGGCGGGTCGGGGGCGTATTCGACGGCCAGTTGAATGGCCTGGGCCGTCTCCTCCCCGGCGATGTCGGCCACGATGGTCAGGGCGAAGTCGATGCCGGCCGTCACCCCGCCGCCGGTGAAGACGTTGCCGTCGCGCGCCACCCGGGCCGGGTCGGGCGTGGCGCCGAACAGGGCCAGCTGGTCGCGCCAGGCCCAGTGGCAGGCCGCCCGCTTGCCCCGCAGCAGCCCGGCCGCCCCCAGCACCAGCGAGCCGGTGCAGACCGAGGTCACGTAGCGCGCCCCGGCCGCCAGCCGGCGGATCTGGTCCAGGAAGGCTTGGTCGGCCATGGCCTGGGTCGTGCCGAAGCCGCCGGGCACGCATAGCAGGTCGCAGCGCTCGACCTCGGCCAGGCGCGCTAGGCGGGCGAACACCAGGCCGTCAGCCTCGATCTCGCCGCCCGCCTCGCTGGCGACCGTGACCTGCGCGCCGGGCAGGCGGGCGAGGATCTGGTGCGGACCGGTGAAGTCCAGGTGGGTGACACCGGGGAACAGGGCGAACACGATGTGGAACGGCGCGGGTTTGCTCATGGGAGCCCTCCTGTTGACGCCGCAGCATCGCCCGCCTAGCGTCTGACCGAAATGACATAGTTCCCTCGAAACCCGCCACGACCGTCCAGAGGCGCCCGCAGGAGCGAGCATGACCCGCGACATCGGCTTCCTGATCTTCCCCGACTTCCAGCTGCTGGACGCGGCCGGGCCGATCGCGGCGTTCGAGATCGCCGGGCGGCTGGTCCCCGGCGCCTATCGCCTGCACCTGCTGGCCCGCGAGGCGGGGGCCGTGCCCAGCTCGTCCGGCGTGGCCATGACCGCCAAGGCCTTCGCCGAGGCCCCGCCGCTGGACACCCTGATCGTCTCGGGCGGCGAGGGCACGCGCAGCCCGGCCATCTGCGAGGCGACCCTGGCCTTCGCCCGCGCCACCTTCCGTTCGGCCCGGCGCACCGCCAGCGTCTGCTCGGGGACCTATGTCCTGGCCGCCGCGGGCCTGCTGGACGGCCGGCGGGCCACCACCCACTGGCAGCGCTCCAAGGACTTCCAGCGCCGCTATCCGACCGTGCGGCTGGAGCCCGACAAGATCTTCGTCCAGGACGGGGCGCTGTGGAGCTCGGCCGGCATCACCGCCGGCATCGACATGGCCCTGGCGATGATCGGGGCCGACCTGGGCGAGGAGGTCGCCCGCCGCACCGCCCAGCAGCTGGTGGTCTATCACCGCCGCCCCGGCGGCCAGTCGCAGTTCTCGGCCCTCCTGGAAATGCGCGGCGGACGGTTCGACGGCCTGCTGGCCTGGGCGCGCGAGAACCTGGCCCTGCCCCTGAGCGTCGACCAGCTGGCCGAGCGGGCGGCGATGAGCCCGCGCAACTTCGCCCGCCAGTTCGCCGTCGAGACCGGCAGCACCCCGGCCAAGGCGGTCGAGCGCCTGCGGGTCGAGGCGGCCCGCGCCCTGCTCGACAACCAGCCCCTGCAGGTCGAGGACGTGGCCCTGGAGACCGGCTTCGGCGACCAGGAGCGCATGCGCCGCGCCTTCCTGCGGGCGTTCGGCCAGCCGCCCCAGGCCCTGAGGCGCGCCGCCCGCGCCTCGCAACCGAATGTTGCAGCGGCGCCATAGCTCGCAATAATACAGTCAAGCTAGGCAACCTGAGATTTACGACACCGGTGAACCCCTCTACCGGGGCTAGGTCCGATCACGGACCAGTACCTATATTTTTGGGGGGACTACCTATGCGTCTGTTCATCACCACCGCCGTGGCCGCTCTGGCCATGGCCGGCGCCGCTTCGGCCCAGACCGCCGGCCCGGCGCCCGCGCCGAAGCCCGCCGCGCCCGCCGCCGGCCAGTACATCTCGGTCTCGGGCGGCCTGGTCGGCAAGACCGACTACGACGTCGGCTTCGCCGGCGGCTACAAGGCCAAGGCCGACGTTGACGCCGGCGCCCAAGGCGCCGTGGCCTGGGGCTCCACGATCGGCAACGGCTGGCGCGCCGAGATCGCCCTGGGCTACCGCAGCCAGGACAGTGAAACCGTCGTCACCTGGAACGGCACGAAGATCGGCGCCACCGACGGCAAGGTCGAGGCCCTGAGCATCGACATCAACGGCTACTACGACTTCCCGGTCTCGGGTCCGGCCAAGCCCTATCTGGGCGCGGGCATCGGCGTGGCCCAGGTCAAGTTCAGCGACGACCTGATCGACGACAAGGGCGACGCCCTGACCCTGCAAGGCATCGCCGGCGTCAGCTTCGCCGTCTCGCCGACGATCTCGCTGTTCGCCGAGGGCCGCTACCAGTACACCGGCTCGATCAAGATCAAGACCACCAGCCCGTCGGGCGAGCAGAACTCGCACCTGAGCATGACCGGCCCGGCCGCCTTGGTCGGCGCGCGCTTCGCGTTCTAGTACGCTCACCCTCTCCCTGAGGGAGAGGGAGGGACCCGCCGCGCAGCGGTGGGAGGGTGAGGGGTTACACCCTCACCGATTTCCCACGGGTCCAAAAAAACGCGCCATCCTCGCCTTGCGGGGATGGCGTTCTTTTTGAGGCGAAGGTGAAGGCTCCGCCGGCGCGCCGGCCAACGCCTTACCCCCTCACCCTCCCAAGCTTCGCTTGGCCCCCTCCCTCTCCCCATGGGAGAGGGCGATCATCACGCGCCCCGTTCGGCCGCCATCCTCGCCACCTCGGCCTTCAGGATGTCCAGCGCCTCGGTGTTGCAGCGCAGGATCTCGACCATTTCCTGCTGGCGCAGATCATCCAGCTTGTCGTGCAGGCGCATGATCTCCAGCTCGGCCCGCAGATTGACCACATAGTCGTGCTCGGCGTTCAGCCGGTCCTTCGTGGCCTGGCGGTTCTGGCTCATCATGATCACCGGCGCCTGGATCGCGGCCAGGGTCGACAGGATCAGGTTGAGGAAGATGAACGGATAGGGGTCGAACGCCAGGTGCAGGGGCTTGAGGCCCAGGTTCAGCCCGATCCACAGCGCCAGGCACAGCGAAAAGCCGCCGATGAACGCCCACGAGCCGCCGATCGCCGCCACCGTGTCGGCCAGGCGGTCCCAGTAGCCGCGGTCATCGACGACCAGCGCCTTGTTCAGCCCCGTCGGCGCCTCGGCCGCGATCAGGTCGATGACGCTGCGCTTGACGTCCGTCAGCTCGGCATAGGGCGTGGCCAGCAGCTCGCGGGACAACTGGTCGAGGCGTTGATCGGGGGTCATGGGCGTCCCTGATGTGAAGGTTTCTAGAAGATGCGTCTTGAACGATCGCGCGCAAGCTCCCGCGATTGACGTCCGTGTCCGCGCGGCGCGAGGGTGCCCTGGTCGGCTTGACGACACAGTCCAGAGCACAAGGAGAAATCCCCATGGCCCACAAGTTCCAGATCAAGAAGAACAAGGCGGGCGAGTTCGTCGCCTACTTCGTCCACAACAGCGAGACAATCTTCTGGACCGAAGGCTACAGCTCGAAAGCGGCGGCCAAGAACGCCATCGAGTCGATCAAGAAGAACGGCCCCGACGCCGAGGTGGACGATCAGACGGACTGATATCGACGACGGGGACATGCGCCAGCGCGTGTCCCCACTCGAACCCTTGACCGCCCTGCCCTCCCGGGCGTCTGATCAGCGATAACAAACCAGAACGGGAGGGGCGCGTGAGCGCAGCAGCGAAAGGCCGCAAGGCCGTCTTCATCACCGGAGCCGCCAGCGGCATCGGCCTGGCCAGCGCCAAGCGCTTCGCCGCCGAGGGCTGGTTCGTGGGTCTGTCCGACATCGACGTGACGGGGCTGAAGGCCGCCCTGGTCGCCATCGGGCCGGAGAACGGCGCGACCTTCCGGCTGGACGTGCGCGACCGCTCGGCCTGGTCCTCGGTGCTGGCCGACTTCGCCAAGCTGACCGACGGGCGGCTGGACGTGCTGCTCAACAACGCCGGGGTCGCCAAGTTCGGGCCGTTCGACAGCCACGCGGACGCCGACATCGACCTGCAGCTGGACATCAACATCAAGGGGGTGATCACCGGCGCCCGGTCGGCCCTGCCCTGGCTGAAGGCCACGCCGGGTTCGCGCCTGATCAACATCTCGTCCTGCGCGGGCCTGTACGGCTCGCCCGGCCTGGCGGTCTATTCGGCCACCAAGTTCGCGGTGCGCGGGCTGTCGGAAGCCCTGGACGTGGAATGGAAGCCCCACGGCGTCGGGGTGGCCTGCGTGATGCCGTGGTTCGTCGACACGCCGATCCTCAACGCCGGCGCGCCGGGCAGCAACGCCAACATGTCGGACGTGCTCAAGAGCGGCGGCCTGCCGGTCTATCCCGTGGAGGACGCCGCCGAGGTGATCTGGCGTGCCGTCCACGGGAAGGAACTGCATTACTTCGTGGGCAAGCGGGCCAAGCAGATGCGCTTCGCCAGCAACCACATGCCCGGAGCGCTTAGGAAGCAGCTCCGGTCCCGGCCGATCCTCCAGCAGACTTGATCGTCTCGCCGGAGGTCTTGGTCGGGTGCATGGCCGGGGCCGAGGCGGGCTCGGGGACCGGGCCCAGCGGGCCGCCCATGCCGCCGGCGGCGGCCGGCTTGTCGGGCGAGGAGATCACCACGGCGCTGGCCAGCTGGATCGGCGCGGCCTTGCCGTCGGCGACCGAGTTGGTCGGCAGGCTGGCCAGGGTCACGGTCGGCAGCTCGTCGGCCGTCGACGGCCGCGGCGTGCGGCTGAAGGCGTCCGGCGCGCCCGAGCGGCCGCCGAAGCGGTAGAACACGTGCATGCCCACCTGGGCGACGCGCAGCAGGCGCGGGCCCCAGCCCGGCGCCACGCCGGTGGTGTGGAAGTGGGTGGCGGCGCCGACCTCGCTCATCACCGCGCCCGACAGCGCGCGGGTGGCGACCTTCTGGGCGCGGGCCCAGGCGCCGCGATCGCGCGGGGCGCGCATCGAGCCGTCGCAGGCGAAGCTGAACTGGCAGCCGGTGTGGGTGTAGGCGCCCTGGAACACGACGCCGCAGATCGATTTCGGGAACGAAGGGTGGCGTACGCGGTTAAGTACGACTTGAGCCACGGCCGCCTGGCCGTTCGGGGTCTCGCCGCGGGCCTCGTAATAGACCGCCTCGGAAAGGCATTCGAGTTCACGCGAGCTTTCCAGGGCGTTGGTCAGACGGAACGGGGCCACGGCCGGATTGAACGGGCCGCCGAAGCTGGCGCGCAGCATCAACGGCTGGCGATCCTGGTCCGATTGCTGGCGCTGTTCGAGACGCTCGACCAGCAGGGCCGATTGCCGGTCGCGCTGGGCGCCGCCGGCGACGGTGTAGGGATCATGGCGGCGGGCGATCGCGAGAGCGCCGGCGTCCATGCGAGACGCGGCCTGGTACAGCGCCGCGTCGGAGAAGTTCCCCTCGGCGCCGTCGGCCAGGCGAGATACGCGAGCGTGCTGACTGGCGGTCTGGGCCATGCCCCCCGCAAGGTAAACGCCGCCGAGCGCCACACCGGTGGCGGCTCCAACCAATACGGCGCCGATCAGCGCGCGCGCGTCTGCGCACGTCTGCGACTTGATAAACAAAACTCGTGTCCTGCGCGGCGAGGGCGGTCCGCCCCCCGACAAAAACGCCCTCGGAAAACCCGGAAAAATACTGTCGGGCGGTCCTGAAAGCGGAGGCTCGGCCGGTTCACGATGGTGGCCGAAGTCCTACTTATGGACCGCCTTATGACGCATCCGTGACCGACTCGCAAGCGCACGCGGCGCCACGGCTTGAATTTTGGGCGACCGCGCGTCAGACACAATGGTTAATGCTTTGATTACAAGGAAAAAACGCGACAGTCCCGAGAATCGGCGCGGAGGCGAATATTCGCGTGTCGCGACAGACTTCCACCCCCTCGCTCTCAAAGGAACCCCAGTGGCGCGACGCCGTTACTCTAGCGGGAAGGTGTAATTGTCTCGGAGGACATAATGTCTGCTCTACGCTGGGTTCCGCTGTGGGTTGCGGCGGGGTTAACCCTGACGGCCTGCGGCCACAACATGGAGCAGAGGGCGGCCACCGGGGCGATCGCCGGCGCGGTCGTCGCCGGGCCCGTGGGCGCCGCCGTGGGGGCCGGCGCCGGGGCCGTGGTCGACAAGGTCTCGAAGTAGGGAAATCCCCTAGACGACCACCTAGGCGACGGCCGAGACCGAGGGCCGATCACCCCTGAACAGGCGCCACAGCTCGACCGCGACCTTAACCGTAAGCACCACCATCATCACCGTGGCGGTGAGGTGCAGGCTGAGGTCCAGCGCGGTCTGCAGGCCCGCGATCGCGTCGGTGCGCGGCTCGACGCCGTCCAGGGGCGCGACCACGACGATGCGCCCGGCCCGCCACAGCACCACCGCCAGCGCCAGGCCGGCCAGGCCGCACACGACCTCCAGCGCCGCCCGGACCCGCACCCAGCCGGGACGCAGCAGGCCGATCAGGCTGGAGACCAGCTGCACGCCCGCCCAGGCCAACAGGGGCCAGTACAGCGTCGCCCAGATCGAGGCCGGCTGCAGGACCATGTCGCTGTCCGTCACGCGGTTGGACCACGGCGCGGGGACGACGCCCGTCCACCACAGCACGAACAGCGTGGTGAGGATCACCTCCAGCAGGGCCTCGAAGCGCCGGCGGTTCGGCCCCTTGCGCCCAAAGCCCTTCCCGGTCGCCCCCAGGGCGTCCAGGCGCGGCAGGTCGGCGACCTTCCAGTTCGTCAGGCCGTCCAGCGGGATCCAGCCGCGCTCGATCGCGAAGCCCAGCACCGTGGCGACGCCGATCATCGTGAAGGCGGCCGAGATGAAGCTGGACAGGAACTGGGCGAAGACGCCGGGCGCCTGGCCGGGCGCGGTGATCACCGTGATCACCGCGGGGATCGCCGAAACGACCGCCGCCACGACCAGCAGCGCCTTCACCCCGAACATGTAGAACGGATAGATCTCGGGCCCGATCAGGGCGCGGGTGGTCCCGAACCGCCCCGCCACGGCGATCGGATGGCCGAACGCCTTGAGCACGGCTTCGCGCTCGGCGGCGGTCAGCGGCCGCCCCTGCTCGGCCTCCTTCTCCTCCATCCGGTTGAGCAGGGTGTCGCGCAGCTCGGCGACGATGTCCTCACGCTGGTCCTTGGGCAGCAGGGCCGCGACGGCGGCCAGATAGCGATCGAGCAGGTCCATGTCCTGGCCTCCTTCGTCAGATCAGGTTTTGCAGGGTGTCGTTCATCGCCCGCCACTCGGCGGACAGGCGGGCCAGCACGGCCTCGCCCTCGGACGACAGGCGGTAGAAGCGCTTCTTGCGCTTGTCTTCCTCGCGCCACTCGCTGGTCAGCAGGCCCTGGCTCTCGAGCCGGCGCAGCATCGGATAGAGGGCGCCTTCGTCGATCTCCAGACCCACCTCGGCCAGGGCCTGGCGCAGGCTGTAGCCGTAGCGCTCGACCTTCAGCTGCGCCAGCACGGCCAGGATCAGCGTCCCGCGCCGCAACTCCTGGCGCAGGGTTTCGAAGATGTCGGCGTCTTGCGGCATGGTGTACGTCACATGGTGTGCGTCACTTAGTGTGTGACGTACACTGTGTGTCACACAGGTATGCGGCGTGTCAAGCCGGCGAAACGGCGTTCGCTCGACGCCCGGGCGGAACTCCTACGGTTTGGCCTGCCGCTCCAGCACGGCCGCGCGCGCCTCGGTCTGCTTCAGCAGGCACCGGGTGACCTCGAGATTGCCCTGCAGCCCGACGCGGACGTCGGGACCGACATCGAGGACGGCGTTGCACTGGGCGTCGCGCGTCTTGATCCACGCCCGCTGGGCGTTGCGCAGCGCCGTCCGCCCGGGCTCCGGCTGGGCCAGGGCGGCCTGGTAAGCCCGGTTGAGGCGGGCGTCCTGCGCGTCGAGCAGCTCGCTGATGCACTCCAGGACCTCATAGGTGTCCCCGTCGCAGCGGGCGGCCTCCTGGACGGCCGTGACCGGCGCGGGCTTGTGCGCCGGGTAGCGGTCCAGTTCGTCCGCCCGTTCCCCGGTTCGGTAGTAGTAGCAGGCGTTCATCCGGACGTAGGTGCGGTTGTCGTAGTTGGCGGCGTCGGAAGGTTCGAGATAGTCGACGCAGTCGAGGTCCCGCCAGTCGATCCAGGCGCGCTGGGCCTTGCGCAAGGCCTGCTTCCGCACCGGCGTGTCCAGCCGGCCGAGGGCGGCCTTGTAGACGGCGTTCAGGCGGTCGTCCTCCTTGTCCGCCAGGTTGCTGAGGCATTCCCGCGCCCCGCTGACGTCGTCCCCGTCGATCCGATCGACGCACTTGGCCGCTTTGCGCACCCGGGCCTCGCCGTCGCCCTCCGCGCCGACGGGCGTGAACACCTCGGTGCGGGGACGGCGATCGTGGTCCAGTTCGTCGGCCCGCTGCCGCGTCCGCGCATAGGCGCAGGTCGCCGCCCGCACGGGGCCCTGCGTCTCCATGCCGGCCTGGCCGATATAAGAGGCGCAGTCGGCGTCGCGGAAGGCGACCCAGGCCGTCTGCATCTGCTCCAGGTCCAGGCGCTGCATGTCGTTCATGCTGGTCATGGTCGCGTCGTACGCCCTGACGAGACGCGCCTCTTCCTGGGCGGCCAAGGCGCGGATACAGGCGGCGATCCGGCTGGCGTCGCCACCGCCGTCGGCCGTACAGCGCTCCACCGGCGTGACTGCGCCCACGGGCTTGGCGGCCAGGATCGTGGTGGGCGCGGTGGCCAGCAACAGCACGGCGGCGAGGGCGACAGACCGGATCATCACAAGCTCCACCAGGGGTGGCGCAAAGCTAGACCGTATTTCGCGGAAGGCCAGAGAACGCGTTACCCAAAACGAGCCGCGTCGCCGCCTAGGCCGACGGCGTCAGCCGCCGCAGCCTCGGAACGGCGGGCGCGTCCAGGTCGCCCTCGGCCACCGGGACCGTGATCTCGACGGTGAAGCGGCTGCCCTCTCCCAAAGCGCTCTCGACCCGGATGTCGCCCGCCATCAGGGTCACGATCTGCCGGCTGATGCTGAGGCCCAGGCCCGTGCCGTCCTTGCGGTCGACCGCCTCGCCCGCCTGTTCGAACGGGCGGAAGATGCTCTCCAACTGGTCATGCGGGATGCCGACACCGGTGTCTTCGACGACGAAAGCCAGGCGCGCGGTTTCGGCGTCGCCGCCCAGGGCCAGGACTCGCAGGTCGATCCGGCCGCCGGGCGTGAACTTGACCGCGTTGCCGACCAGGTTGATCAGCACCTGGCGCACCCGCTTCTCGTCGGCGTCGACCAGTCGGGGGACGCCGGGCGCGATCTCGACGGCGAAGTCCAGGCCCTTCTCCTCGGCCGGCAGGCGGAACATCTCGCCCACCCCTTCCACGCAGGCGTGCAGGTCGAAGGGCGCGGCCAGCAGGTCGAACGTCCCGGCCTCGATCTTGGCCACGTCCAGGATGTCGCTGATCACCGCCAGCAGGTGCTCGCCGCTGGCCTGGACGGTCTTGACCGCCGCGCGCTGCTTGGCGTTCAGCTCGGTGCGGCCCAGCCAGTAGGTGTAGCCGATGATGGCGTTGAGCGGCGTGCGCAGCTCGTGGCTCATATTGCCCAGGAAGCGCGACTTGGCGTTGCTGGCCGCCTCGGCTTCGGCGTGGGCGTCGGCCAGCAGTTGGGTCCGCCGCAGATGCTGCCGCTGCCGCGCCTCGTAGTCGTGGCGCACGTGCAGGAAGCGGTAGACCAGGAACCCGGCCGAGCCCACCAGCCAGACGCCCAGGATGATCAGGTAGAACTGCTCGGTCGACAGGTAGGCGCCCTGGAAGGTGATGTCCTCGACCGTCACCGCCAGCTTGTCGCCCGCCCTGGCGCCGCTGGTGGCGATGGCCACGGACTGGACCAGCTTGAAGTCCGGCGCGGCCTGGGCCGCGGTCAGGCCGTGACTGGCCAGCCACCAGTCCTCGGCCGCCAGCCGGCTGAGCGGCACGCGGACCACGTTATGGCCCTGGACCACCGGGATGTCGGTCGCCAGGTGCATCGGCTCGCCCTTGAGCTTGTCGCGCACGGCGCGGCCCGGCTCGGGCTTGACGATCAGCCTCAGGCGGTCGGCGGGGCCCTGGTAGGAAAAGCGCAGGGTGGCCGTCTGCAGGTGCGAGAAGTCGAGCCCGCCGCCCACGCGCGCCAGGTCCAGGCCGTAGCCGCAATAGGGATAGGCCGTCCCCTGGCGGATCTCGCACGACCACGACAGCGGCCGGGCCGGATCGACCGAGACGGTGGACCCGCCGCCGCTCTCGGCGTCGGAATAGCCGTAGCCGGCGAACCGGCCCGATTGCGGCGACAGGACCAGCGTCTGGTTGGTGATGGCGCTTTTGCCCAGCACCGCGGCGAACGACACGGCCACCAGCAGGAAAACCGCCGCCTCCAGCCGCAGATTGGCGTAGCCCAGCCACGGCTTGCGGGCTTGGCCGGCCGCCGGCGCGAGATCCGTTGGTTCCTGCACGACGCTCCCCCGGGCTTCCCGCCCCGAACAGGGAAGCACTCAAACTCCACCGTAGGATTAATCCCAGCAAAGTTTCCTCAAGGTTTATCGCCGGACGGATGCGACGTTTTGGCGTCGCCCCCTAGGTCTTCCGCATGGGCGCGAAATAGGCCTTCCGCTCGGCCTCGGCCTGGGAGGCCGAGGCGTGGATCCGCAGCAGGTCCTTGCGGGCCAGCAGGCCCACCAGCCGGCCGCTGGCCGGGTCGGTGACGGGGATGCGGCCCTGGCCGGTGGCCAGCATCACGTCCACCGCCCGGGCGACCACGTCGTCGGGATGGGCGACGGGCAGGGCCGCGTCCGAGATCCGCTCGGCCACGGTCTGGGCTTCCAGGCCGCCCTCCACCCGCCAGGCCAGGGCGTCGGCCCGCGAGGCCAGGCCCACCAGCCGGCCCGAGGCGTCCACCACCGGATAGACCTGGTGGCGGCCGGCCTGCAGCACCTCGACGGCGGCCGGGATCGGCAGGTCGGCGGGCAGGGTGTCGACCGCCTGGACCATCACGTCGGCCACCCGGACCAGTTCGTAGGGATCGACGCCGTACTCGCGGGTGATGTGGCGACCGCGGCGGGCGATCTTCTCGGTCAGGATCGAGCGCTTGAGCAGCAGCACCGTGGTGGCGTAGGCGGCGGCCGAGGCCGCCAGCAGCGGGGCCAGCATCCGCCAGTCGCCGGTCAGCTCGACCGCGAAGATCACCGCCGTCAGGGGCGAGCGCATGGTCCCGCCCAACATGGCCGCCATGCCCAGCAGGGCCCAGAAGCCGGGGTCGCCCGGCAGCACCTGGCCGACCAGCCAGCCCATCGCCCCGCCCAGGATCAGCAGCGGCGCCAGCACCCCGCCCGAGGTCCCCGACGACAGGGCGACCAGCCAGATCGCCGCCTTGACCGCCAGCAGCACCAGCACCGCCTGGACCACCAGGTGTCCGGTCAGCAGGTCGCGGATGACGTCGTAACCCACGCCCAGGGCGCGGGGCTCGATCAGCCCGCCCAGGCCCACGCCCAGCCCGCCCAGGGCCGGCCACCACATCCAGTGGATCGGCAGGCGCTCGAAGGCGTCCTCCAGGCCGTAGAGCAGCTTGGTCAGCAGGCCCGACTGCAGGCCGGCCAGCACGCCCAGGCCGGCGCACAGGCCAAGACCCCACCAGGGCAGCAGCGGATCGGCGTCGAACGGAAACAGCGGCCCCGTCCCGAACAGCAGCGGCCGCCAGGCGGTGGCCGCCACCGCCGCGACGGCGACGGGGATGAAGCTGCGCGGCCGCCATTCGAACAGCAGGAGCTCGACCGCCAGCAGCACGGCGGCCACCGGCGTGCCGAAGATCGCGGTCATGCCCGCCGCCGCCCCGGCCACCAGCAGGGTTTTCCGCTCGGCCGCGCTGAGGTGGAAGAACTGGGCGAACAGCGAGCCGATCGCCCCGCCGGTCATGATGATCGGCCCCTCGGCCCCGAACGGCCCGCCCGTGCCGATCGAGATCGCCGACGAGATCGGCTTGAGCACCGCCACCTTGGGCGACATCCGGCTGCCGCCGATCAGGATCGCCTCGATGGCCTCCGGGATGCCGTGGCCGCGGATCTTCTCCGAGCCGAACCGCGCCATCAACCCGATGACCAGCCCGCCCAGCACCGGGGCGGCCACCATCCAGGCCGAAGGCGTCAGCGTGTCCAGCGAGCGGGAGACGACGTCCAGGCGTCCGAACCAGACCAGGTTGGTGGTCAGGGTGATCAGGCGGATCAGCACCCAGGCCGCGCCCGCCCCGCCGCTTCCCACCACCAGGGCCATGGCCGCCAGCATCAGCAGGCGGCGATCGGCGGTGAAATCGCCCAGGGCCCGGCGCGGGGCGGGCGAAGCGCCGGGAGGGGCGCCGGGAGCGGCGTCGGATTTGGCGTTGGCGGCTTTCATGCTTTCCTCTAGGTCGGCCCCTTGTAGAAGGGCCAGTATGTCGTATTACGATATTTTCCAAGGGGAGAACGAACGGTTGGGCGAGAAGATCGGCGAGAAAAGCGGCGACGGGGCCAGCCTGACGCGGGCCCAGTACGTGGCGCTGGCGACCTTCCGCTACGAGCTGCGCCGCTTCATGGCGTTCAGCGAGACCGCGGCCCACGGCGCGGGCCTGCCGGCCCAGCAGCACCAGGCCCTGCTGGCGATCGCCGGCTTCGACGGCGAGGGCGCCCCCACCGTGGGGACCCTGTCGGAGCGGCTGATGATCGCGCCGCACACGGCCACCGAACTGACCTCGCGGATGGTCGAGGCCGACCTGATCAGCAAGGTCCCGTCGGCCGAGGACCGCCGCAAGGTCCGGCTGGCCCTGACGCCCAAGGCCGAGTCCCTGCTGGCCGACCTGAGCGCCGCCCACCTGCGGGAGCTGAAGTCCCTGGAGCCCGCCCTGAACGCCGCGCTTTCCCGCCTGACGCGCGACCGCGCCTGACATCGAAAAGACCATGCGACAGACCCTCGTCCAGGCCCTGCGCGGCCGCGCTCCCCTTCGCGCCCAGGACCTCCTGCGGTCCGGCCTGGGGGCGCTGCTGGGCATCCCCGTCACCGGCCTGCTGGCCCACCTGATCGCCAGCGGCAAGGCCTCGGCCCTGCCCCTGCTGATCCCGCCGATCGGCGCCTCGGCCGTGCTGGCCTTCGCCGTGCCGGCCAGCCCCCTGGCCCAGCCCCGGTCGATCATCGGCGGCAACATGGTTTCGGCGCTGGCCGGGGTGACCTGCGCCCTGGCCTTCCACGGCCATCCCGCCCTGGCGGCCGCCATGGCCGTGGCCTGCGCCATCGTCGCCATGGGCCTGCTGGGCTGCCTGCACCCGCCCGGCGGCGCCGTGGCCCTGGGCGCGGCCCTGGCCGCCGGTCCGGTCGGCGCGGCCTCCTACGCCTATGTCTTCGTGCCGGTCGGCCTGTGCTCGACCCTGCTGGTGCTGAGCGCCATGGCCTACGCCAGGGCCGTCGGACGCTCGTACCCGCACCGCGTGCCGCCGCCCGCCAACGTCCACGCCACCCAGGACGCCCCGCCGCTGCGCCGCGTCGGCTTCACGCCCCAGGACATCGACAACGCCCTGGCCCACTACGGCGACCTGCTGGACGTCGACCGCGAGGACTTGGACGCCCTGTTCCGCGAGGTCGAGCTCCAGGCCCACCGGCGCATCCACGCCCACATCCTGTGCAGCGACATCATGTCCCGCGACGTGCTGAGCGTGGACCTGCACCAGAGCGCGCAGAGCGCCCTGGCCTACATGCGGGCCCACGACCTGCGTTCGGCCCCGGTGGTCGACGCCGAGCGCAAGGTGGTGGGCATGGTGCGCCGCGCCGAGCTGCAGACCGGCCGCGACGGCCCGGTCGAGGCCGTGGTCGATCCGTTCGTGCACAAGGTCCGCCCCGGCACGGCCATCGAGGCCCTGCTGCCGATCCTGTCCAGCGGCGTGGCGCACGAGGCCATGGTGGTGGACGAGCACCGCGTGCTGCTGGGCATCATCACCCAGACCGACCTGCTGGGCGTGCTCTACCGCGCCCACATCGTCGAGGCCGTGGCCCTGCAGCGGGCCGAGGACGCGGGGTCGTTCGACCCGGCGATCTGAGGCACTCCTTCTGTTGTCATCCCGGAAAGCGCGCTGCGCTTGTCCGGGACCCAGGTGACTGGGCGAATGCGGTGCGGCGCCCCTGGGTCCCGGACAGCCCTGCGGGGCTTCCGGGACAACCTTTTTGGGACCTTTGAAGAAGCTAGCCCTTCGGCGGAATCCACCCGAAAAAGTCGCCCACCCCGGTCAGCAGGAACTGCATGCCGATGCAGATCAGCAGGAAGCCGAAGATGCGGGTCATGGCGTCCATGCCGCCCTTGCCCAGGAATCGGACCATCAGCTCGGCGGCCCGCAGGATCACGAAGGCGATGACCAGGGTCACGGCCATGCCCAGGATCACCCCGCCGTAGACGATCACCCACTTGTCCGGATAGTTGCCGCGGATCGCGGCCGCGGCGCTGAGCACCACCGAGATCGAGCCCGGCCCGGCCAGGCTGGGCATGGCCAGGGGCGTGAAGGCCACGTCCAGTTCCTGGGCCTGGCTCTCGCTGGCCACGGCCTCGGCGGTCGACGGCTTGGGGAACAGCATCCCAAACCCGACGCTGAGGATGATCAGCCCGCCGGCCGAGCGGATGCCCGGGATCGAGATGCCGAAGAACTCGACGATGGCCGAGCCCAGCAGCAGGAAGGTCGCCAGGATGGCGAAGGCGTAGATACAGGCGCGGATGGCCTGCTGCTTGCGCTTCTTGGCGTCGAACCCCGCGGTCAGCGACACGTAGAGCGGCGCCGTGCTGAACGGGTTCATGATCGGGAACAGCGCGCCGATCGTCAGGATCAGGGCTTCGGTGAAGATCGGAATGGGCGTGCTCCCGCGGATCGGCGGCGCGACGGATTTCGCGCGTCGCCGCGAGTCTGACCGTGGGCGGACCGTCCAGGCCATCCAGCGCAGACCTGATAAGCGCCGCCCAAACTCCGCATTCGCGGCCTCGCCGCCCTTGCCCGCAGCGGCCGCGCCGGGCAGAACGGTCGCGTGGCGTATCGGGGGCGAACCATGCGGACTGTTCTTCACGCGGCGGCGTTCGCCGCGATCCTGGCGCTGGCCGGTCCGGCCCTCGCCCGCGACACGCAACCCCGGTTGCCCGCCTCGGCGGCCTCGCCCGTGGACGAGGACCTGCGCCTCGCCTTCCAGGACGCCAACGATCACATCGAGCGCGGGGAATACCTCCAGGCCTATGGGGCGTTGGAAGCCCTGACCGGCAAGCCGGCCTTCCAATCCGCCACGAGCGCGCTGCGCCATGCGACCTGGTTCCTGATGGCCGGAACCGCGGGGGAAGCCCGCGACTGGCCCAAGGCCCGGGCGGCGATCGAGAAGGCCGTCGCCTTTCCGGAAGCCGACGCCACGGACTGGCAGGTCCGCATCCAGATCGCCCGCTCCAGCGGCGACACGGCCGACGGCCTCAGGAGCATCGCGGTCATGGCCCGGCGCTTCCCGAAGGGCCTGACCGCCCTTTCGGACGAGGACATCGGACGCTGGTTCGATCGCGCCAAGCTCGAGACCGACCAGGACCTGGCCTTCGACTTCGTCGACGCCCTGCTGACCCACTGGACGCCCAACGACCCGTTCGTCGACCCGTTCGTCGAGCTGAACGGCATGCGGCAGGTCCAGGTCGAGGGCCTGCTGCGCCAGGGCCGGACGGCCCAGGCGATCGCGGCCACGCGGAAGATCGACAACCCCGACGTCCTGATCGCCATGCGCGCCGACAAGCGTTTCGACGCGCTTTCGGCGGCCGATCCGGCCCTGCTGGACCCCAAGCCCGCCGCCTTGCGGCAACTGGCCAGGATCGACGCCCTCTACCCCGCCCACACCGACCTGCTGTCCGGCGTCGACGCGCGGACCAGCGCCCTGCTGGACCTGAATCGCGGCGAGGAGGCCCTGGCCTTCGTCGAAACGGCCATCACCCGCGCCCAGAAGGATCCCCGCGCCTTCAAGGACATCGACACCCGGCTGGGCTGGACGATCAACCTCAAGAACCTCGCCCTGGGGTCGCTGGGCCGCGACGAGGAGGCGCTCGAGGCCCTCGAGACCGCGGCCCGGGTGCCGGAGAAGGGCAAGGCGAACATCAACCAGACCCTCAATCTCGCCGGCCAGCAGATGCGGATGGGCCGCTTCAAGGCCGCGCTGGCGACGGTGGCCTCGGTGCGCGACGACCGCCTCAGCCCCTACGGCAGGGCCGTGGACCTGCGGATCACCGCCTGCTCCGCCACCCAGCTCGGCGATCTCGCCACCGCCGACGAGGCGCTGCGGCAATTGCGCGGCGTGAAGCTGGAGGCCAAGCGGCAACTGGAGGACGCCTTGCTGTGCCGGGGCGACCTGGACGGCGCGGCGGCCATGCTGATCGAGCGGCTGCAAAGTCCCGTCCAGCGCAACTTGGCGCTGGCCGGCCTGCAGGTCGCGCCGCTGCGCCCCTCGCCGCTTCCGCTGGACGTGACGCTTCGGCAGCGCATCGCCGAGCTTTGCGCCCGGCCCGACGTCCGCGCCGCCATCGACGCGGTCGGCCGCGTGATCAGCTACAGCCCCGAGGACCTGTGGCCGCCGAAGCCGTCGCCCGCAAGCAAGGCGCGCTGAGCCGTCCAGCCGACCGTTTGACATTTCGCGGCCGGGCTGGCGCCTTGCGCCCATGACGGAGCTCTTCCGCCTTTCCGGCGCCGTGCGGCGCGACCCCGAGGTCGAGGCCTGGTTCGCCGCGCCCGACCACGACCTGCGCCGCCTGGCCCAGCCGTGGTTCGAGCGTCTGCGCGCGGCCGGGCCGGACGTCGGCGAGCTGCTGCACGACGGCCATCCCACCGCGTGCGTCGGCGGCGCGGCCTTCGCCTATGTCGACGCCTTCAGCGCCCACGTGAACCTCGGCTTCTTCCACGGCGCCGACCTCCCCGACCCGGCCGACCTGCTGGAAGGCGCGGGCAAGCGCATGCGGCACGCGAAGGTCCGCTGGGGGAAGCCGGTCGACGAGCCGGCGCTGGAGGCGCTGATCGCGGCCGCGTACCGGGACATCAGGGCGCGGCTGGAGGGGGAGTAAATAGTTGTCATCCCGGAAGCCTCGCAGAGGCTGTCCGGGACCCAGGGGACCGGGCGAGGGCGGTGCGGTTGTCCTGGGTCCCGGCTCTACGCTTCGCTTCGGCCGGGATGACACCTGATTTTCAATCCGGCATGGCGTCGTACTGCGGCAGATCCAGGGGCTTGACCCAGTGCAGCCGGCGCATGTCGAACATCTCCAGCTTCGGCGCGATCAGGTCGGGCCGGTCCAGGCTGCCCAGCTGGACGAAGACCGTTCCCGGGAACGTCTCGAGATTGTCGGTGAACACCCGCGAGCCGCACTCCGGGCAGAAGTTGCGATCCAGGCCCTTGCCGGAATTGGCGATGTAGTGGAACGCCTTGGGCTGGCCGCTGAGCAGCTCGAAGTCGTCGGCCGGCACGCCGAAGAAGGTCGCCATCTCGCCGCCCGACGCCCGCTTGCAGTCGTTGCAATGGCAGTTGGCGATGAAGCTGGGGTCGGTGTCGAACTGGAACTTCACGGCGCCGCAGGCGCACTGGGCCGTATACTTCTTGGGCATGTCGTCTCCGTTCGGTCTGACGAGGAAGGCGAGAAGTCACGCAAGGGTACGGTGCTTCCATCGCTCCGGTCGTCAGGCAAGCGGGATCAGCGGTCGAACTTGGTCGACAGGATGATCGACGACGTCGTGCGCTCCACGCCCGCCACGTGCCCGATCCTGTCCAGCACGGTGTCCATCTCGGCGACGGTGGCCGTGGCGGCGAAGGCGATCATGTCGTAGTCGCCGCTGACCGAGTGCAGCAGCCTCACCTGCGGGATGGCGCGCAGGGCGGCCTCGACGGCGCGGGCCTCCTTGGGGCCGATCTTGATCATCACGTGCACCCGCACCGCCCCGTGCTCGAGGTCGGGGGCCAGGCGCGCGCCGTAGCCCAGGATCACCCCGTCGCGCTCCAGCCGCTCGATCCGGCTCTGCACCGTGGTGCGCGAGCGGCCCACCCGGCGGGCGAGGTCGGCGGTTGACGCCCGGCCGTTGTCCTTCAGCGCGGCGATCAGTTTCTGGTCGATAGGGTCGATAGGCATTTCGTCGACGCTTTCCTACATATCGCCGAAACTTAGACGGCGAACCGACGAAACCGCCACTAGGATTCGACGAAACGGCGGGGATGATGTCCGCCCCTGGAGGTTCACCACCCGTGCTGGACAAAGCCCATCAAGAGGCCCTCACCGCCCTCGTCGGACCCGACGCCGTGATCGTCGAGGCGGCCGACCGCGCCGCCTACGAGACCCCGGCCCGCTACGCCGGCGGGACGGCGGCGGCCGTGGTGCGTCCGGCGACCACCGCCCAGGTCTCGGCCGTGGTCGGCTACTGCGTGCGCCACGCTCTGCCCTTCCTGCCCCAGGGCGCCAACACCGGCCTGGCCGGCGGCTCGACGCCCGACGCCGGCGGCGCCCAGGTCGTGCTGTCGCTGGATCGTCTGACGGGTCCGCTGGAGATCGACGCCGACGACCGCACGGCCACCGTCGGCGCCGGCGTGCGCCTGTCGGCCCTGAACGCGGCGCTGGAACCGCACGGCCTGTTCCTGCCCATCGACCTGGGCGCCGACCCGTCGCTGGGCGGCATGGCGGCCACCAACACCGGCGGGGCGCGGTTCCTGCGCTATGGCGACATGCGCCGCCACGTGCTGGGCCTGGAAGTCGTGCTGGCCGACGCGGCGGGCACGGTGCTGACCCTGTCGCACGGCCTGCGCAAGGACAACGCCGCCGTCGCCCTGCGCCAGCTGTTCGTCGGCGGTTGCGGGGCGTTCGGGGTGATCACCAAGGTCACCGTCGAGGTCCACCACCGCCCGCGCCAGAGCGCCACCGCCCTGCTGGTCCCGCGCGACGCCGACGCCGTCCTGCCGCTGCTGCTGGCCTTCGAGGCCCAGGCCGGATCGAGCCTGACCGCCTTCGAGGGCATGTCGAAGGCCGCCATGACCCGGGCCATCGACCACGTGCCGTCGCTCAGCAATCCCTTCGCCGGCGGCGTCCCCGACTACGCCGTGCTGGTCGAGCTGACCCGGACCTGGACCCCGCGCGAGGGCGAGGCGAGCCTGGACGAGGTGCTGCAGCAGATCGCGGGCGACCTGCTCGAACGCGACGACACGCCCCTGGCCGACGCCCTGTTCGGTCCGGCCGAGAAGATGTGGGCCCTACGCCATGGGCTGTCGGAAGGGCTGCGGGCCAGCGGCCCCGTCGTGGGGTTCGACCTCAGCTTCCGCCGCCGCGACCTGGCGCGGTTCCGCCGCGAGGCGGTGCTGATGCTGGAGGCCGACTTCCCCGACTTCGCCCTGTGCGACTTCGGCCACGTGGCCGATGGCGGCGTGCACTTCAACCTGGTCGGCTCCACCGATGCAGAACGTCGCGCGGCCCTGCGCGAGGCGGTGCTGGGCCTGGCCGTCGACGGCTTCGGCGCCAGCTTCAGCGGCGAGCACGGCCTGGGCCGCGCCTTCCAGGACGCCTACGACCGCTTCACGCCCCGGCTGGTGCAGGACTACAGCGCGGCCGTGGCGGCGGTGTTCGGGACGGGCTCGGCGAGCGTCAGGCTGGGGCCGGTCAACGGGGCCAATTGAACTATGACCTTTACTTCAACCGCTCATCCCGGCGAATGCCGGGACCCAGATGGAATGGCTTTGAGGCGGGCTCCTCGAACTCAGAGCTGATCCAGCCCGACACACCGCCAAAGGATCTGGGTCCCGGCATTCGCCGGGATGAGCGGATCAGAAAATAGATTTCCAGGACTGCCAGCATGACCACCCTCCCCTCCGCCGTCGCCGAAGCCCGCGCCATCCTGCAGCGCCTGGGCGTGACCGCCGCCCTCGACGGCGGGACCCTGGCCGCGCGATCGCCGGTGACCGGTGAAGTCCTCGCCAACCTCGTCGAGCACACCCCGCAAGAGGCCAAGGCCGCCATCGACGCCGCCCACCAGGCGTTCCTGGCCTGGCGCAAGGTCCCGGCCCCGCGTCGCGGCGAACTGGTCCGCCTGCTGGGCGAGGAGCTGCGCGCCGCCAAGGCCGACCTGGCCGCCCTGGTCACCCTGGAGGCCGGCAAGGTGGTCTCCGAGGGGCTGGGCGAGGTGCAGGAGATGATCGACATCTGCGACTACGCGGTGGGCCTGTCGCGCCAGCTGTTCGGCCTGACCCTGGCCACCGAGCGTCCGTCGCACCGGATGATGGAGACCTGGCACCCGCTGGGCGTGGCGGGCGTGATCAGCGCCTTCAACTTCCCCGTCGCCGTCTGGTCGTGGAACGCGGCCCTGGCCTTCGTCTGCGGCGACAGCGTGGTGTGGAAGCCGTCGGAGAAGACCCCGCTGGTCGCCCTGGCCACCCAGGCCCTGTTCGAGCGGGCGGCGGCGAAGTTCGGCCCGGACGCGCCGGCCAGCCTGTCGACTCTGCTGATCGGCGGCCGCGAGGTCGGCGAAGCCCTGGTCGACCACCCGAAGGTCCCGCTGGTCTCGGCCACCGGCTCGACGGCCATGGGCCGGACGGTGGGGCCGAAGCTGGCCGCCCGCTTCGCCCGCGCCCTGCTGGAGCTGGGCGGCAACAACGCCGCCATCGTCGCCCCGTCGGCGGACCTGGACCTGACCCTGCGCGGCGTGGCCTTCGCGGCCATGGGCACGGCGGGCCAGCGCTGCACCACCCTGCGCCGCCTGTTCGTGCACGACAGCGTCTACGACGCCTTCGTCGGCCGGCTGAAGACCGCATACCCTTCCGTGCTCGTCGGCGACCCGCGGGCGGCCGGCGTGCTGGTCGGCCCGCTGATCGACCAGGCCGCCTTTGACGCCATGCAGGGCGCGCTCGATGCCGCCCGCGCGGCCGGCGGCCGGGTGGTCGGCGGCGACCGCGTCGATGTGGCCGGTCCGGACGCCTTCTATGTTTCGCCTGCCCTGGTCGAGATCGACCACCAGGCCGACATCGTGAAGCACGAGACCTTCGCCCCGATCCTCTACGTGATGCGCTATTCGGAGCTGGCCGACGCCATCGCCGCGCAGAACGACGTGGCCCAGGGCCTGTCGTCCTCGATCTTCACCCTCAATGTCCGCGAGGCCGAGCTGTTCGTCTCGGGCGAGGGCAGCGACTGCGGTATCGCCAACGTCAATATCGGCCCCTCGGGCGCCGAGATCGGCGGGGCGTTCGGCGGCGAGAAGGAGACCGGCGGCGGCCGCGAGGCCGGCTCCGACAGCTGGAAGACCTACATGCGCCGCGCCACCAACACCGTGAACTACGGGACCACCCTGCCACTGGCGCAGGGGGTCACGTTCGAGGTGTAAGCCCTTTGCCTCCCACCACCGTTGTCATGCCGGAAAGCGCGCAGCGCTTGTCCGGGACCCAGGTGAACCGCACCGCCTTCGCCCAGTCCCCTGGGTCCCGGACAGCCTCTGCGAGGCTTCCGGGATGACAACGGATTTAATCGCTTCCGCCCATCACCGGACCACCCCATGAGCCACCTCTCCACCCTCGTCGCCTCGGCCGTCGGCCAGAAGGCCGCCGCCGCGATCCTTGACTTGCTCGAGATCGACCCGGCCCTGACCGCCCAGGCCGAAGGGCCGGTGTCGCGCGCCGTGTTCGCCATGGCGCTGAACGCGGTGCTGTTCCACGACATCATGGGCCGCGTGCCGCTAGGCGCGGCCTACGTCCAGGAGCGACGCGCCGAGGACCACAAGCTGGTGTTCGACCACGGCGCCCTGCGCACCATCGACTTCGGCGACGGCGTACCGACCGGAGCCTTGCCCGCCGGCCACCTGGCCTTCGCGCGCATCCTGGAGCCGCTGGGCTACGTCCTGGCCGACCTCTATCCGCTGGACCGGCTGAAGATGACCGGCCGGGCCTACGCCCACGCCGACCTGCCCGAAGCCATCCCGCAGTTCTTCGTCAGCGAACTCCACGTCGAGCGCTTCTCGCCGGCCTTCGGGGTGATCGCCCACGCGGTGTTCGACTCGACCGCCGACGCCCTGGGCGTCGAGGCCCAGCGGGCCCTGGCCGCCTTCGCCACCGAGGGCTCGTGCGGGCTGGACACGGCCCGCGCCGCCCTGCCCCAGGTCGTCGCCGCCTTCGCCCGCACCCACGGCCCGCTGCGCCTGGAGCACTACCGCGCCCTGCTGGCCGAGTCGGCCGAGGCCGCCTGGATCGCCACCGAGGGCCAGGCCTTCAACCACGCCACCGACCGGGTCCCCGACGTCGAGGCCGTGGCCGACGCCCAGAAGGCCCTGGGCCGTCCGGTCAAGGACACCGTCGAGGTCTCGGGCTCGGGCCGCGTGCGCCAGACCGCCTTCAAGGCCCAGCCGGTCGAGCGCGCCCTCGTCACCGACGCCGGCGAGACGACCCTGACCGTCCCGGGCTCGTTCCACGAGTTCATCTCGCGCGACCGGTTCGTCGACGAGACGGGCGTGGAGCGCCTGGACCTGCGGTTCGACAGCGGCAACGCCAAGGGCATCTTCAAGATGACCAAGACGGGATGACACAAGAACCGCTCATCCCGGCGAATGCCGGGATGAGCGGATTTGATCCTATTCCTCCAGCGCCGTCGCGATCGCCATGCGCAGCTGGCGATCCGAGACCGGCTTGAACAGCAGGCCGGCCGGGTGGTCCTGGTGGATGCGGTCGATGGTCGACTGCTCGCGCGAGCCGGTGATGAAGATCACCTTCGAACCGACCTCGGCGTGGATGGCCAGGGCCGCGTCGACGCCGTCCTGCTCGCCGCGCAGCCGCATGTCCATCAGCACCACCTCGGGGCGGAACATCATGGCCAGGGCCAGGGCCTCGTCCGCGTTGGTGGCCGTGCCGCAGACCGACAGGTTCATGTCCTCGACCTGCATGCACAGGCCCTCGGCCACCAGGAACTCGTCGTCGACGACCAGCACCGTGGACTTCTGGAGGGCGACGGCGTTCACGCGGCCACCTCGCCCGCCAGGGGAGCGGCGGCAAGGGGGGCGGCGGCAAGGGGGGCGGAGGCTGGGGGCGCGGCGACGCGGATCTCGCTGCGGGTCAGACCCTGCTGGCTTTCGACCATGATTGTTCCTTCCATCTGCGCGACAAGTCCCTGGATGATCGTCGAGCCCAGCGCGACCTTGGGGCCCTCGCCCCTGGGCGCCTTGGGGCTGTAGCCCCGGCCGTTGTCGGCCACGACAAGCAGCAGCTCGCCTGCCTCGGTTCGGCTGAGATTGACCTCGATCTCGCCGCCGCCGTCGGGGAAGGCGTGCTTGAGCGAATTGGTGACCAGCTCGTTGACCAGCAGGCCCAGCGGGATGGCGAAATCCAGGCCCACATCCAGCGGGATGGCCTCGACCGACAGGGACACCGCGTCGCCCGCCCCGCCCTCGACGATGTTGCTGGACAGCTCGCTCAGGAAGGGGGCGATGTCGAAGGTCTTCAGGTCGCTGGAGCTCATCAGCTGCTGGTGCACCAGGCCCAGGGCGAAGATCCGGTCGCGCAGGCCGCGCAGGGCCTTGCGGGCGTCCGGATCGGTGATCTGGCGCGTCTGCATGACCAGCAGGCCGTCGACCATCTGCAGGTTGTTCTTCACGCGGTGATAGACCTCGCGCAGCAGCAGGTCGCGCTGGGCCAGGGTGGCCTTCTGCTCCTCGACCACGCGGGCCAGCTCGGCCGTGCGCTCCTCGACCCGGCGCTCCAGCTCGGCGGCGGACGGCAGGGCGGCGATCTTGGGCAGCAGCGGCCACAACAGGGCCGCCGTGGCGATCGACAGCCCCGCGGTGACCAGCTTGATCAGCCCCTCGATCCCGTAGGCGGGCGCCCACAGGGTCAGGATGGCCATCAGGTGGGTGGTCCCGCAGGCCAGGATGAAGGCCACGAACAGATAGGCCACCCAGCTGTACTTGATGTCGGGCCGCATCTTCACGAAGGCGGCGATGGCCAGGGGGATCGACAGGTAGGCCAGGCCGATCACGGCGTCCGAGCCGGCGTGCAGCGCCACCAGGCCGGGCGCCCAACTGAGACAGAAGCCGTGGGGCGTCAGTCCCGTCGGATTGAGCAGCCAGTCGACCCACGACATGTCCACGCCTCCTGCCCAGCGCGCCGTTTCGACGGCGCGGCGATCAAAAAGCCCCCGGCTCATGAAGGCAGAAAACGACAGGTTCAGGTAGTATTTTCGCGTGGAGCTTGGTTACCCGCCACGCCGGGAAGGTGGGGGCGGAAACGAAAAACCGGCCGGCTCGGGGGGCGAGCCGACCGGTCCTTCGGCGACCGGTTCCTGGGGGGAGGGACGAACCGGCCGCGGGGCCTTCCGAGCGTCGACGTGCGGGGGGCGAGACGCGGAAGGCGTGGGAATTCAAGCGCGGGACCAGACCGTCCGTCTTGGACGATCCGATCCTGCCGGGCCTAGCCGAACAGCTTGGCCGCGGTCTTGGCGACCAGCTCGCCCTGGTGGCGGGCGCCGGCCAGTTCCAGTTCGCTAGGCTGGCGCGAACCGTCGGCGCCGGCGATCGTTGTGGCGCCGTAGGGCGCGCCGCCGGTGATCTCCTCCAGCGTCATCTGGCCCTGATGGCTGTAGGGCAGGCCGACGATGGTCATGCCGAAGTGCAGCAGGTTGGTGATGATCGAGAACAGGGTGGTCTCGTTGCCGCCGTGCTGGGTGGCCGACGAGGTGAAGGCCGCGCCCACCTTGCCGTTCAGCGCACCGCGGGCCCACAGGCCGCCGGCCTGGTCAAGGAAGTTGGCCATCTGCGAGGCCATGCGGCCGAAGCGCGTGCCCACGCCCACGACGATGGCGTCGTAGTTCTCGAGGTCGGCGATCGTGGCCACCGGGGCGGCCTGGTCCAGCTTGTAGTGCGACTTCACCGCGATCTCCTGCGGCACCAGTTCCGGCACGCGCTTGATGTCCACGGTGGCGCCGGCGGCGCGGGCGCCTTCGGCGACGGCCTCGGCCATCTTCTCGATATGGCCGTAGGCGGAATAGTAGAGGACGAGAACCTTGGCCATGAGGGCCTCCTTGAGTGGGAAGGGGTCGGGGACAGGCGCATGCGCCTGTCCCCAGTCGGGAAGGGTTAGAGTTCGGCGGCGTCGACGAGCACCAGCTCGGCGTCTTCCAACGCTTTCACGCGGATGACGGCCTCGTCTTGGATGGCCGCGCCGTCGCGGGTGTTCAAAGCCACGCCGTTGACCTCGACCTTGCCGCTCGACGGGACGAGGTAGCCCTTGCGGTCGGCGCCGATGGCGTATTCGGCGGTCTCGCCGGCCTTCAACGTCGCGCCCAGCACGCGGGCGTCGGTGCGGATCGGCAGGGCGTCGCCGTCGTCGGCGAAGCCGCTGGCCAGGGCCACGAACTTGCCGCTGCGGTCACCCTTGGGGAACGGCTTGGCGCCCCAGGCCGGACCTTCGCCGCGCTTGTTGGGGATGATCCAGATCTGGAAGATCTTGGTCACGCCCGGCTCGAGGTTGTACTCGGAGTGGCGGATGCCGGTGCCGGCGCTCATCACCTGGACGTCGCCCGCCTCGGTGCGGCCCTTGTTGCCCAGGCTGTCCTGGTGGGTGATCGCGCCTTCGCGGACGTAGGTGATGATCTCCATGTCGGCGTGCGGGTGGGGCGGGAAGCCCGTGCCGGCCGCGATGGTGTCGTCGTTCCACACCCGCAGGGCGCCGTGATGGACGCGCTTGGGATCGTGGTAGTCGGCGAACGAGAAGTGGTGCTTGGCGTCAAGCCAACCGTGGTTGGCGCCGCCCAGGCTGTCGAAGGTTCTGACGTCGATCATCGTCTTGTCTCCTGGAGACCGGCCCCGGGTGAAGCGGTGGGCCGTCTCTGTTGAGGAGAAGATGGCCTCTTGCGTTCACATCTGAAATGGAAATGATCGAAACAAACTGTTTCCAAAAGTGCACCATACAAATCCGCTCATCCCGGCGAATGCCGGGACCCAGATGGATTGGCGATGCGGCTGACGCCAGGCGCTCTGAGCTCCTCCAATCAGCCTCTCGGCTTTGGGATCTGGATCCCGGTATTCGCCGGGACGAGCGGAGGAAAGGAAGACATGAAACTCCCCGACTTCGAGGCCTGGGCCGTGTTCGCCAAGGTGGCAGAGACCGGCTCGTTCGCCCGGGCGGCCGAGCAGCTGAACCTGTCCAAGGCCACGGTCTCCAAGGCCGTCACCCGGCTGGAGACCCGGTTGGGGGCGACGCTGTTCCACCGCACCTCGCGCCGGCTGTCGCTGACCGAGGCGGGCAAGGCCTCGCTGCACCGGGCCAGCCACATCCTGGCCGAGGGCGAGGCGCTGGAGGCCGAGGCCTCGGCCCAGTCGGCCACGCCGCGCGGCCTGGTGCGGGTGGCCGCGCCGATGTCGTTCGGCATCGCCCACCTGGGCCCGGCCCTGCCCGAGTTCTTCGCCCTCTATCCCGAGGTGTCGGTCGAGCTGTCGCTGTCGGACCAGCTGGTCGACATCGTCGAGGAGGGTTTCGACCTGGCCCTGCGCATCTCGGCCCTGGAGGACTCCAGCCTGCTGGCCCGGCGCCTGTGCCCGGTGCGGGTGATGCTGGTCGGCTCGCCGGCCTATTTCGACAAGCACGGCCGGCCCGCCCACCCCAAGGACCTGACCGCCCATCGCGGCCTGTTCTACACGGGCAGCCGGTCCAAGGACGTCTGGCGGTTCCAGCACGCCGAACACGGACAATACGCGGTCAGCGTCCCCTCGCCCCTGCGGGTCAACAACGCCGACATCCTGCGGCCGTCGCTGCTGGCGGGCCTGGGCCTGGCCATGCAGCCGGACTTCCTGGCCTGGGATGACGTGAAGGCGGGGCTGCTGGAGGAGGTGCTGCCCGACTGGGCGCCGCCGCCCATCGCCCTGCACCTGGTCACCCCGCCCAGCCCGATCCGGCCGGCGCGGGTGGAGGTGCTGATCGCCTTCCTGGCCAAGCGGATGGCCAACGCGCCGTGGTCGGGATGAGAGGTTTCCACCCCACCCTTCAAACCGTCATCCCGGGCCTCGTGCCCGGGACCCCTGGTTCAGCTTCCACGTGAAGCGCTTTCGCGCGCGAACGCGCCACACCCCTGCCCTTGCGGCGGACGGAGGGGTCCCGGGCACAAGGCCCGGGATGACGATAGTTTAGAGAGGCGGCGGATCAGATCTCTCGAAAGAGGATCAGGCCATCTTGTGCTTGTCGCTGAGGCACTCGCCGATGGCGCGGGCGCAGCCCGGCAGGCCCAGGGCGCCGATGAACGACATGGCCACCGCGCAGACCAGCATCACAGGTTGGAAGATACGCATGCGATTTCTCCACAAGCCAGTTCGTTCACAGGGCGTGCTTAAACCCAGATAAGGTCGAAGCTTGACGTTTGTTCCCTCACCGAGGGCGGGTGCGTCGGAAAAGCTCAGCGTGCGGCAGATATGTCTCACCCGTATGTCAGTCTCCCAACGCATAGGCGACACGAGCGGCCTCAATTCGCCGTAGTTTGGCGTGCAGAGGCTCCCAATCGTCGGCCTCCGCGATCGGCGCCCACAGGGCCTCGACCTCGTCGATCAGCATCTCCTCGGGCTCGGGACGGCCGAAGACGGGGCTACCCAGCCGTTCGGGGCGGTCGGGCTCGAATTTCGCCAGCGCGCGGCGGAAATCCAGGAACGGCTCCTGGGCGTAGAGCCCGGCGCGCGGACCGGCCAGGGCGCGGGCCTCCGACGCCTCGCCGCCGAACCAGTCGAAGAAGAACGGCTCCCAGCGCAGCGATTCGCCGCCCTCGCGGCCGCCGACCGCCAGGGCGGTGAACGCGGCCTGGACCAGGGCGATATCCTCTTCCGCCGAGCGGGGCTTCAGGCCCAGGCGGTCCAGCATCGCCGCGCGCAGGGCGTCGCGATAGAGGTCGGAAAAGCCGTTGAGGGCCGCGATCAGCCCGGCGTCCTCGCCGACCTGGGCCAGGCAGGCGGCCAGCTGCTGCAGGTTCCAGAACACCGCCTCGGGCTGGCGGCCGAAGCTGTAGAGCCCCGAATGGTCGAAATAGGCGGCCGTGAAGTTCGGGTCGTTCTTCGGCAGGAACCGCCAGGGCCCGTAGTCGAAGCTCTCTCCGGTCACCACCATGTTGTCGGTGTTGAGCACCCCGTGCACGAAGCCGGCGGCCATCCAGCGGGCCAGCAGGCGGGCGCTGGCGGCGACCACCTGCTCCAGCAGGACCCTGGGCCGGTCGGGCTGGTCGGCGACGGCGGGGAAATAGGTCTCGACCGCCTGGTCGACCAGGATCGTGATGTTGTCGGGCCGCTCCAGATAGGTCTGGCGCTGGAAGGTCCCGAAGCGGATGTGGCTGTGCGACAGCCGGGTCAGCACGGCCGAGCGCGTGGGGCTGGGCTCGTCCCCGCGCACCAGGTCCTCGCCGGTCTCGACCAGGGAGAAGGCCCGCGAGGTGGGCACGCCCAGGGCCTCCAGCATCGCGGCGGCCAGGATCTCGCGCATCCCGCCCTTCAGGGTCAGCCGCCCGTCGCCGGCCCGCGACCACGGCGTCTGGCCCGAGCCCTTGGTGGCCAGGTCCAGCAGCCGGTTTGTTCCCTGTTCCCGGAGCTGGGCGAACAGGAAGCCGCGCCCGTCGCCGAGGTCGGGGTTGTAGCTGCGGAACTGATGGCCGTGATAGCGCATGGCCAGGGGCCCGGGCTGGTTGTCCGGCAAGGGGCGGAAGCGCGCGAAATGGTCCAGCCATTCGGCGTCGGTCAGGCCCTCCAGCCCCACGGTCGCCGCCGCGCGGTCGTTGCGGAACCTCAGGCGCGTTTCGGGGAAGTCGGCGGGCGCCACCGGGTCGGCGAACTCCGGGCCGAGGCGCATGAAGACCGGATCGGGGCGGTAGGCGGCGGAGACGGGCATGCCCCGACATGAGCCGCCGCGCCCTCCGGCGCAAGCGCCCGCAGCCGTCGGGACCGCGTTTCGAACCAACAGAACATCGGGGATGGTGGCGTAACGCTGTCGCATCCGGGCAACAGGAGGCCCGCCAACCTTTAATTCACAAGGTTTTCCCTTGCCGAGCACCCAGCGGGGCCATAACCCTTGCGTGTCTATTCGAACAAACGTTCGGGTCACGACCAATCAACAAGGCGGGGCGATGCAAGCGCCTCACCACAACGAACCGAGGTAGGAAATGCGCTTTACTCAGGTGCTTTGCGGCACGGCGTCCGCCGTCGTGCTCGCCGGTCTGACCCCGCTGGCGGCTCAGGCCCAGGATACCGCCGCCAACGACATCCCCACCGTCGACAGCATCGTCGTCACCGCCCAGAAACGCGAACAGAACCTGCAGGACGTGCCGGTGGTGGTCACCGCCGTCGGCGCCAAGCTGCTGCAGGACACCGGCGTCAAGGACATCAAGGACCTGACGATCCTGACGCCCGGCCTGACCGTGACCTCCACCACGTCGGAAGCCTCGACCACCGCCCGTATCCGCGGCGTCGGCACCGTCGGCGACAACCCCGGCCTGGAAAGCTCGGTCGGCGTCGTGATCGACGGCGTCTATCGCCCGCGCAACGGCGTGTCGTTCGGCGACCTGGGCCAGATGGAGCGCATCGAGGTCCTCAAGGGTCCGCAAGGCACCCTGTTCGGCAAGAGCACCTCGGCCGGCGTCATCAACATCGTCACCAAGGAGCCGGAATTCGGCTTCGGCGCCGAGGCCGAGGCGACGATCGGCAACTTCAACGCCCACGGCCTGGCCGCTTCGGTCACCGGTCCGCTGTTCGGCACCGAGACCCTGGCCGGCCGCCTGTACGTCGCCGCCCGCGAGCGCGACGGCTACAACGACGTGGTCACCGGCAAGGGTCCCAGCGACCGCGACCAGGACGCCGACCAGGGCTTCTACACCGTGCGCGGCCAGCTGCTGTTCGTGCCGGACGACAAGTCCTCGTTCCGCCTGATCGGCGACTACACCAAGCGCGACGAGAACTGCTGCGGCGCCGTGCAGATCCGCACCGGCCCGACGGCCAACATCCTGGCGATCGTCAACGGCGGCGCGGCCCTGGCCAACCCGGCCAACCCGTACGACCGCGTCGCCTACTCGAACCGCGGCGCGCCGTCGTCGGTCGAGGACAAGGGCGTCTCGCTGGAAGGCAAGATCGACACCGACTTCGGCGAGATCACCTCGATCTCGGCCATCCGCAACTGGCGCACCGACAACGGCCAGGACTCCGACTTCAGCACGGCCGACCTGGCCTATCGCGTGAAGGACGGCACCAACTACGCCGAGTTCACCACCTTCAGCCAGGAACTCCGCCTGGCGGGCCAGACCGACAAGTTCGACTGGCTGGTCGGCGCGTTCCTGGCCGACGAGCGCCTGGATAACAGGGCCAACTTCCTCTACGGCAACAACTACGAGCAGTATCTGGGCCGCCTGCTGTCGCTCTCGGCCTCGCCCGCCACCGGCGGCCTGCCCAACTTCGTGGCCACCCTGCTGAACCGCGCGCCCAACACCAGCTTCGTCGGCGGTCAAGGCCTGCACGACCGCTACCAGCAGCGCGCCACCACCATCGCCGGCTTCACCAACAACACCTGGCACGTGACCGACGCCTTCGACATCACGGCCGGCCTGCGCTACTCGATCGACGACAAGAAGCTGGACACCTACCAGACCACCAGCGACGGCGGGATCGCCTGCGCCACGGCCCTGTCGCCGGCCGGCCAGCTGCGCATCGCCACCCTGGTCGGCGCGGCCAACGCCCCGACCGTGATCGGCAACCTCTGCCTGCCCTGGGCCAACCCGCTGTTCAACGGCCGCGGCACTACCCAGAACCGCAAAGACAAGGAGTGGAGCGGCACGATCAAGGCCTCGTACCGCTTCTCGCCCGAGGTGTTCTCGTACGCCTCGTACGCCCGCGGCTACAAGGGCGGCGGCTTCAACCTGGACCGCACCCAGTCGGCGAACGGCCTGCCCAGCGGCGGTCCGGGCGTCGTCCCGATCCTCGACACCTCGTTCCCCGCGGAATTCGTCGACAGCTATGAAATCGGCCTGAAGAACACCCTGTTCAATCGCACGGTGCTGTTCAACATCACGGGCTTCTACCAGAAGTTCACCGACTTCCAGCTGAACACCTTCCTGGGCACCTCGTTCGCGGTGCGCTCGGTCCCGGAAGTGACCTCCAAGGGCGCCGACGTGGACTTCATCTGGTTCACCCCGGTGCACGGCCTGTCGATGCAGAGCGGCCTCAGCTACTCCGACACCAAGTACGGCGACCAGGCGATCCCCAACGACCCGACCAACGCCCTGGCCCTGCTGCCGGGCAGCCGGATGTCGCTGGCGCCCAAGTGGTCCGGCTCGGCCTCGGTCACCTACGAGACCCCGGTCGGCGGCGACATGAAGGCCCGCTTCAACCTCGGCGCCAAGTACTCGTCCGACTACAACACCGGTTCGGACCTGTTCCCGCCGAAGGTCCAGAAGGACTACACCGTGGTCAACGGCCGCGTCGCCCTGGCCGCCCAGGACGACAAGTGGACCGTGGAGCTGTGGGGCCTCAACCTGTTCAACGAGAAGTACGAACAGGTCGCCTTCAACGGCTTCCTGCAGGGCTCGTCGGGCCTGTCGGCGACCAACAAGGTCTACAACCCGGCCGCTGACACCATCACCTACGATGCGTTCCTGGGCGCGCCGCGCACCTACGGCCTGACCCTGCGGGCCAAGTACTAGGACCCGGAAAATCCGCTCTTCCCGACGAAAGCCGGGACGAGCGGAGATGGGACGAAAAGCCAGAGGGCGATCCGGGCGACCGGGTCGCCCTTTTCGTTTGGCCTTTTGTTTTGGCTGCGCTTTCAACGAATCTCAAAGCACCTCACCTTGAGCCGGGGCTCGACTGCGGAGGCGCATCGCATGAAGACCGTCCGGCTGCTCGGCGTCTGGGTCTGCCTGCTCCTGGGCCTGGCGATCGCCAACCTGGCCCTGCGAACGCCCCCGCCCCTGCCGGCGAACGCCCCCGCCGACCAGTTCTCGGCCACGCGCGCCATGGCCGACGTCCGCGCCATCGGCCAGAAGCCCCACCCGATCGGCTCGGCCGAGATCGTCCGGGTCCGCGACCACCTGCTCTCGCGCGTCAGCGGCCTGGGACTGGAGGTGCTGGTGCGCCCCGGCGAAGGCGTGCGGGACGCGGCCAAGTGGTCGCCGCGCTCGGTGGCCGTCGGCGCGGTGCAGAACATCGTCGCCACCCTGCCGGGGACCGACCGCGAAGCGCCGGCCGTGCTGGTGATGAGCCATTACGACACCGTGCCCAACTCGCCCGGCGCGGCCGACGACTCGGCCGGGGTCGCCGCCGCCCTGGAGATCGCCCGCGCCCTGAAGGCCGGCCCGCCCCCGGCCCGCGACGTGATCTTCCTGTTCACCGACGGCGAGGAGCCGGGCCTGCTGGGCGCCGAGGCCTTCTTCGCCCGCGACCCGCTGCGCGACCGCGTCGGCGTGGTGGTCAACATGGAGGCCCGGGGCGACGCCGGTCGGGCGGCCATGTTCCAGACCGGCGCCGACAGCGGCGAGCTGATCCGCCTCTATGCGGCCAACGCCCACCAGCCGACCGCCAACTCCCTGGCCGCCGCCGTCTACCGGCGCATGCCCAACGACACCGACTTCACCCACGCCCTGAGGAAAGGCCTCCCGGGGCTGAACTTCGCCTTCATCGACGACCAGTTGGCCTATCACACGCCCCTGGCCACGCCCGACCACCTGAACCAGGGCAGCCTGCAGAACCTGGGCGACCAGGCCCTGCCCGCCGTCCGCGCCCTGGCGATAGGCGCGAGCCTGCCGGGCAAGTCGCCCGACCTGATCTATTCCGACGTCCTGGGCCGGGTCCTGGTGGCCTATCCGGTCGAGGCGGGCTGGGGGATCCTGGCGGCGGCCGGCCTGCTGATCCTCTTCACCGGCTTCCGCGCCCTGCGCGGCAAGGCCGTGACCTTCGTCGAGATCCTGCGCGGGATCGCCGGCTTCCTGCTGCTGTCCGCCGCCGCCGTGCTGGCCCTGCACCTGGCCGGACGCCTGATCGGGATCACCGACCAGCAGCGCTATTACGCCGTCCTCGGCCAGTTCAACGCCCTGCTGCCCGGCGCGGGGATCCTGCTGATCGGAGTGTGCCTGACCGTGCTGGTCCTGCAGGCGCGCGGCCTGGCGCGCATTTGGGGACGCGTCTGGATCAGCCTGGCGGCCCTGGCCGTGGGCGGGGCGTGCAGCCTGGTCGGCGGGTTCGACCCCGTGGGCCTGGGCCTGGGCGGGGCCGTCGTGGTCCTGGCCTGGCTGAGCCTGGGCCGGGGCGTGGGCGTGTTCGGCGCCTGGCTGGGCGCCCTGCTGGTGGTGCTGGCCCTGGCGGTCACGGCCCAGGCGATGCTGCCCGGCGCCTCGGTGATGATCGCCTGGCCGCTGCTGGCCGCCAGCCTGGCCGCCGCCCTGGTCATGGCCGTGGGCGGGACCCGCGACCGCCGGGTGGCCTGGCTGCTGACCCTGGCCATCGCCCTGGTCGCCGTCGCCGTCGTCGCCCAGCTGGGCGCCTGGGGAGCCTGGACCTTCGCGGGCGTCGGCCTGATGGAGCCGGCCGTGCTGGCGGTGTTCGCGATCCTGGCCGCCCCGGCCCTCCTGCCCCTGGCCTTCGACTTCGCCGCCTATCGCTGGGCCCCGATCTTCGCCGGCGTGGCCACGGCGGCGGGGATCGGCCTGCTGCTCTACGCCGGCCTGGGCGACGCCGGCCCGACCCGCCCGAAACTGGCCGAGGCCAGCCACCTGGCCGACCTGTCGACCGGCACGGCCTGGCGGGTCTCGCCCCAGCCGCGCCTGGACCCGTGGTCGACCGTGGTGCTGTCGGACAACGACGCCAAGCCCGTGCGCCAGGCCTATCCGCCCCTGTTCCGCGAGCCGGTGTGGATGGCCCCAACGGCCGTGCTGCCGGTCGAGCGGCCGACCCTGGTCATCGACCGGGCGGGCGACCGCCTGCTGGTCCGCGCCGTGCCGACCCTCGGCGCCGAGGTCCTGACCCTACGCCTGAAGTCCAGCGTCGCCCTGGACCAGCCGCGCCTGAACGGCCGCCCGATCGCCCTGCCCAACACCGCCGGCCAGTGGAGCAGCCTCAGCTACCACGCCCCGGACCCGAACGGCGTCACCCTCAGCTTCACCGCCCGGGCGGCCGGCAAGGTGGAGGTGGCGGTGATCGAGATCCGCGACGGCTGGCCACGCGGGGTGTCGGCCATTCCCGCCAAGCCGGCGGGGCTGATGGCCAGCGGCTATTCGGACAAGACCATCGTGCTGGACCGCGGAACGCTGGCGTGGCCGGCTTATGTGGAGAACGAAGCCCAATAAATGATCCGCTCATCCCGGCGAATGCCGGGACCCAGATCCCAAATCTGGGCGGCTGATTGGAAGAGCTCAGCGCCCCTGGCGTCAGCCCCAAAGCCATTCCATCTGGGTCCCGGCATTCGCCGGGATGAGCGGTGATCCGGCTGGGGACACGCGCGAGCGCATGTCCCCGGCCTCAGATCACGATCACGCCCTCACCAGGGTCCGCCGCATACAGCCCCTCCACCACCTTGGCCCGGCGCTCCAGCGTCGCGCGCTGGTTCACATAGCCCTTGTCGGTGATCTCGCCGGCGTCGATGGACGGCGGTTCGGTGAGGATGGCCACGCGGGCCACGCGGCGCGAGCTGCCGCCGGCAGCGGTGTTGAACTCCCCGATGCGTTCGCGCAGGATCGCCGTCAGCTTGTCCAGCGGCGTGCCCGGCCCCTGGTCGGCGACCAGGGCGGCCAGGCCGGCGGGCGAGGGCCAGACCATGGCGGCGATGAACGGCTTATCCTGGCCGGCGATCACCGCGTCGTGGATGTAGGGGCTGCAGGCCGCCACCAGGTCGGGACGCAGAACCCCGACGCTGACCCAGGTGCCGCTGTCCAGCTTGAAGTCCTCGGTCACCCGGCCGTCGAACACCAGGCCCTTCGAAGGGTCGTCCGGATCGACGAACCGCGCCGCGTCGCCCAGCTTGTAGAAGCCCTCCTCGTCGAAGGCCGCGGCGGTCTTCTCCGGGTCCTTGTGATAGCCGCCGGCCACGGTGGGGCCCTTGACCCGCACCTCGTACTTGGCGCCGGCCGGGGCCAGCTTCAGGGCGATGCCGGGCAGCGGCAGGCCGACCAGCCCGACCCGCTCGGTCAGCCAGTGGACCACGGTCACGCCTTGCGTCTCGGTGGCGCCGTACATGGTGGTCAGGGGCACGCGGTGGCCGGTCTCGGCCACGGCCAGGGCCTGCATGCGGGTGTAGACGTCGTCCGACAGCGTGGCACCGCCATAGCCCATGTACTTCAGGTTCTTGAAGAACGCCTTCCGGAGGACGGGATCGCCCTCCATCGCCCCTGCCAGCATCGAGAAGGCGATCGGGGCCGAGCCGAACACCACGGGCGAGACCTCGTAGAGGTTCTTGATCGTGGTCTCGAACATGCCCGGCAGCGGCTTGCCCTCGTCGATCCACAGCGTGCCGCCGGCCCATAGCACGCCGTTGAAACCGATGTTGCCCGCCGAGATGTGGCTCCAGGGCATCCATTCCAGGCTGTTGGGAATCTCGTCGGTGGGTTCGTCGGTGCGCAGGCCTTCCTGGCCGGCGATGACGCCCGCCATCATGGCGTGGGTCTGGGGCACGCCCTTGGGCATGCCGGTCGAGCCGGAAGTGAACAGGTACTTGGCCACCGTCTCCGGCTTCAGCGTCTCGCGCTTGGCGGCGACGTCGCGCGGCGGGGTGGCGGCGACGGTCGCGAACGGGATCGCCCCCTCTCCGGTCCCGTCGGCGGTGACCAGCAGCAGGTCGGGCTTGATCGCCTTCAGCGTGGCGATCGCCTTGTCGAACAGGGCGCCGGACTGGGCGAAGACAACTTTGGGAGCGACCTTGTCGAAGCAGTGCTTGAGCTTGCCGTGGTCGGTGGACATCAGGCTGTAGGCCGGGCTGACCGGGGCGGCGGGCGCGCCGGCGCCATAGGCTCCCAGGGTCATCAGGGCGTGCTCGATCGAGTTGCCCGACAGGATCATCACGCTGTCGTCGGCCGTGACGCCCTGGTCCAGCAGCCATTGGCTGATCCCCTCGACCGCCCGCTGGGCCTCGCCGTAGGTGACGCCGCGCCACGGGCCGTGGTTCGGCTCGCGCTGCTTCAGATAGGGCCGGTCGGGATGCTGGGCGGCGCGTTCGGCCAGCAGGTGGCTGATCGTGCGCGGCCCCTCGCCGGGCGGATGGTTGGACGTGATGACGATGCTGCCGTCGGGCCGGCGGTCGACGCTGACGTCGGGGCCCCTCATGGCCAGGGGCTTGAACGGGGCGGTGCTGGCGTCGCGCGGGGTCGACGCGCCGTCGGCCGGCGTCATGGTCTCACTCCCTCGGGTTATCGTTGTTCCCTTGACCGTGCGCCCTGGGCGCGGGCGCGACAAGGTTTCCGTTTGGGGAAGCGAGAGAGGTTTTTCCCTCCCCACGAGGGGGAGGGACGGACCCAAGAGCTACTCCGCCGCGGCCTTCGTCCCGTAGCCGAGGATGGCCTTGGTCTCCAGGAACTCGCCGAAGGCGTGGTCGCCCCATTCGCGGCCGTTGCCGCTCATCTTGTAGCCGCCGAACGGGGCCATCAGGTCGGGGCCGGCGCCGTTCAGCACCACCTGGCCGGCGCGCAGCTTGGACGCCACCGAGCGGACTTCCGACTGGTCGTTGCCCGAGACATAGGCCGCCAGGCCGTATTCGGTGTTGTTGCCGATCTCGACCGCCTGGTCGACGCCGTCATAGCCGAGGATCGCCAGCACCGGGCCGAAGATCTCTTCCTTGGCGATGGTCATGTCCGAGGTGACGTTGGCGAACACCGTCGGCTTCACATAGTAGCCGGTCTCCAGGCCTTCCGGCTTGCCGGGGCCGCCCGAGACCAGGGTCGCGCCCTCGTCGACGCCCTTCTGGATCAGGCCCTGGATCTTGTTCCACTGCACTTCCGAGACCACGGGGCCCAGCTTGGAGTTGCCGTTCGGGTCGCCCACGGTGTGGGCCTCGGCGGCGGCCTTGGCGATGGCGATCACCTCGTCCATGCGCTTGGACGGGACCAGCATCCGGGTCGGGGCGTTGCACGACTGGCCCGAGTTCATCATCACCGAGGCCACGCCGCCCCCGACCGCCTTCTGGTAGTCGGCGTCGTCGAGGATGATGTTGGGGCTCTTGCCGCCCAGTTCCTGGTGCACGCGCTTGACGGTCGGGGCGGCGTTCTTGGCCACCTCGATGCCGGCCCGGGTCGAACCGGTGAACGACACCATGTCGACTTCCGGATGCGAGCTGAGCGCCGCGCCCACCGTGGGGCCGTCGCCGTTGACCAGGTTGTAGACGCCGGCCGGCACGCCGGCGGCGGCCAGGATCTCGGTCCAGATCCAGGCCGAGAACGGGGCCACTTCCGAGGGCTTGAGCACCATGGTGCAGCCGGTGGCCAGGGCCGGCGCGACCTTGCAGGCGATCTGGTTGATCGGCCAGTTCCACGGGGTGATGAAGGCGCAGACGCCGATCGGCTCCTTCACGAGCCGGGTCGTGCCGCGGTCTTCCTCGAACTTGTAGTCCTTGAGCACCTGCAGCGAGGTCTGGACGTGGGCGATGCCCATGGCCGCCTGGGCGCGCTGGGCCAGCCACGACGGGGCGCCCATCTCCTCGGTGATGGCTTTCGCCATGTCCTCGAAGCGCTTCTGGTACTCGGCGATGATCCGCTCGAGCAGGTCGATGCGCTCCTCGCGGCTGGTCTGGGAATAGGTGGCGAAGGCCTTGCGGGCGGCGCGGACGGCCAGGTCCACGTCGTCGGCCGTGCCCAGGGTCACCCGGCCGGCGACGGCCTCGGTGGCCGGATTGATCACGTCCACCGTCTTGGAGCCTTTCGGCTCGACCCACTGACCGTCGATGTAGAACTTCAGGTAGTCGCGCATGCCGTGCTCCTCCGGGCTGGGGCGGCTCACGTCCGGAAGGACGGCGGCCCTCGTTCAAACATCCATTTTAATGATCATTGATCACTGGGGAAGGGCCGATCGTTCGCCCCTCACCACATCGGGTCGCATTCGGCGCCGTGCAACACCTCGACGATGCGCCGGCGGGTGCTGGGCGTGGTCCCGTCCGGCAGGGCGTCGGGGGCGAACCAGCCGACCTTGTGGATCTCGCCCTGGGCGTTGGCGGCGCACGGCGCCCAGGCGTGGACTCGGTAGACCAGCACGTGGTCGCCGGGATGGCGCGGCTCGTTGCTGTGCACCGAGACCAGGCTCGGCCGGCCCAGCACGCGCACCCCGGCCTCCTCCTGCATCTCGCGGGCCAGGGCCGTCTCGGCCGTCTCGCCGCGCTCGACCCCGCCGCCGGGCAGGTACCAGCCGTGGACATAGGTGTGCTCGATCAGCAGCACCCGCCCCTCGGCGTCGGTGACCACCCCGCGCACGCCCAGGGTCAGGCCCCGCCGGGCGCGGAACCAGGCATAGACGAAGGGACGGGTGAACGGTTCGACACGGCGGCGCCAGAGCATGGCGGAAACCTAGGGCTCCGCGCGCACCAGCGCCAGCACGTCCGCCAGCCGATAGCCGGCCGTCGCGATCCGCAGCTCGGCCAGGTCGCGGGCCGTGGCCCAATAGCCCTTCGGGAGCACGGGCGCCTCGGCCCGCGTCCTGCCGGTGGCCAGGGCGCCGTCCCGGTAGGCCACGGTCTTGGCCAGGACCCAGCTCTCGTGCTCCCAGATCAGGAAGGCGCGGTAGGGGTCCGGACCCAGGCCGCCGCCGGTCGGACGAGGGTGGGCCGCCTCGGCCGCCGCGGCCAGGGCCTCGGAGCCGACGTCCCGTCCGCCCGGCCGGTTGGGAACCCCGTCCCAGAACTCGTGCAGGTCGACCGACGGACCGCCCGGCGCCCAGCGCACATAGGCGATCGTGCCGGCCCGGTCGGTCTTGGGGAATGTCCACGACATCCAATGGCCGGCGTGCAGCGGCTGATGCAGGTCGCCGACCCCGTGCATGATCCAGCACAGCGCGATCGCGCGGTGGGCGCGCGGCGCCCTGGGGTCGCGGGCGATCGCCAGGTTGTCGCGGAAGGCGCGCTCGCCATGGCCGAACGACAGCGGCATCACGAAGCGCCAGGGCGAGACCACCTTGACCGCGTAGTGCCAATCGGGGCGGTCATGGGCGCTGCCGCGCGTGTCGTCGGGCCAGCGGGCCATCAGGGCGAACAGTCGCCGCTCGCGCGCGCGCCCCGTCAGCCCGGCCAGCTGGCGTTCGAAGGCGGCGTGGTCGGGATGGTCGCGCATGAGGGCGACGATCGCGGCCACGGCCTTGGGGTCGCGCTCGGCCAGGACGTCATAGGCGATGTCGCCGGTCGCCATGTGCCCCTGGTCGTTCCAGGCCAGGGCCGGCGCGGGCGCCAGGGCGGCCACGGCCAAGGCCGCCGTCGCCACGGCCGCGATCAGGCTTCTGCGCATGTCCCTCCCCCTTTTCCGCCCAGCAGGCCCCCGTCGCCCCGCCGGGTCAAGCGCCGCGCGACGCCCAGCCTTGCGGTCGGCGTCGCGCGAGGCTAAAGCCCGCATCACCTTTCAGTCTGAAAACGGATTCAAGCTCATGGTCGCGATCGGCGTCATCGCCATCTTCCTGGTGGTCATCCTCGGCCTCAACAAGTTCGAATTCGGCCGTTTCGACTAAGACGATGACCGAGCGCGGCGCGGCCCTGGTCACCGGCGCCGGCCGCCGGATCGGCCGCGTCCTGGCGCTGGAAGCCGCGCGCGCCGGCTTCGACGTCGCCGTCCACTGCCGCACGGCTCGAGATGAAGCCCAGGCCGTCGCCGACGAGATCGCCGCCTTGGGCCGCCGGGCCGTCGTCCTCGACGCCGAACTGACGGACGAGGGCCAGACCGCCGCCCTGATCGGCCGCGCCGCCCAGGCTCTGGGCCCCGTCACCCTGCTGGTCAACAGCGCCTCGACCTTCGAGGACGACCGCCTGGCCACCGCGACCCGCGAGAGCTGGAACGCCCACCTGGACGCCAACCTGCGCGCCCCGGTGGTGCTGGCCCAGGCCTTCGCCGCCGCCCTGCCCGCCGGCGCCCCCTCTTCAAATGGCGGCCAGATCGTCAACATCATCGACCAGCGCGTGCTGCGGCCCAATCCGCAGTTCTTCAGCTACAGCCTGTCCAAGGCCGGCCTGTGGTGGGTGACCCAGACCCTGGCCCAGGACCTGGCGCCGCGCGTGCGGGTCAACGCCATCGGCCCCGGCCCGACCCTGGCCTCGGTGCACCAGGCCCCCGGCGAATTCGAGCGCGAGGCCGCCGGAACCCCGCTGGAACGGGCCGTTTCGCCGGGCGACATCGCCGCGGCCCTGCGCTACCTCATTGACGCAACGTCGGTCACGGGCCAGATGATCGCGGTCGACGCGGGCCAGCATCTGGGCTGGCGCACCCCCGATGTCATCGGTTCCTGAGAGTCTCGCCTTGGCCGCCCAACCCCTGACCAACCTTCCGAACGAAGCGACCCAGCCCACGCCGGCCCGGGTCATCGTCACCAAGGTGTTCGTGCGCGGCCTGAAGGTCGACGCCTGGATCGGGGTCTATGACTACGAGCACGGCCGCCAGCAGCCCCTGGTCATCGACGTCGAGCTGGACGTCGCCGCCAGCCACTGCGAGGACCTGGGCGACACCGTCAATTACGAGACCATCCTCCAGGCCGCCCAGGCCATCGCCGCCGAGGGCCATATCGACCTGGTCGAGACCTTCGCCGAGCGCCTGGCCCAGGCCAGCTTCGCCGACAGCCGCGTGACCCGCGCCCGCGTGCGGGTGGAAAAGCCCCTGGCCCTGGCGCCCCACGCCGCCGCCGCCGGGGTGGAAATCACCGCCGTCCGGGGGTGATGGCCACGCTGTCGCACAGCGCCCGCCTCGTCCCCTTCCAGCCGGAGACGGTCTGGACCCTGGACGGCGCGGACCTGGTCGAGCGCCGCGGCCGGCAGGAACGCCGTTTCCCCCTCTCCGCCCTGACCGCCTTCCGCCTGTCGCGGCCGCGCGAGGGCGACCGCCACCGGGCCCTGACCCTGGTGTTCGGCCGCCGCCACAAGCTGCTGCTGCCGTCCCAGAGCTGGACCGGCCCGGGACGCTTCGAGGACCGGCTGGCCGACTTCTCGCTGTTCGCCCGCGCCGTCGCCGCGGTGGCCGCCGACCTCGCCCCGCCGGGCGCGCGCGGGCCCCGCTTCGAGCTGGCCGGGGGCCTGAACGTGCGCGAGGGCCTGACCTGGGTGATGGGGCTGCTGGCCCTGGGCACGGCGGTGCTGCTGCTGCTGGCCTTCACGCCCGGCATGGCCGGCGTCGCCCTGGCCCTGGCCGCGCGCATGGCCTTCCTGCTGATCCTGCTGACGGCGGTGCTGCCGTGGCTGGGACGCGGCCAGGGCCTGGACCCCCACGCCCTGCCCGAGGCGCTGCTGCCGAGCGCTTAGCGCCCTCCCTCTCCCCTTGCGAGGGAAGGGAGCATGACGCGACCTTCATTTGCGTTCGCGGCCGATATTGGCGACCATCGTTCCATGAGCCAGACCGATCCCGCCGCCGGCCCGACCGCCGACCCCGCCGTCCCGCCCGCCCTGCAGGACGACAAGACCATGCCGCTGGTCGTCTACGCCCTCTATCTGGCCGGGCTGATCTCGGCCGGACTGACCGGGGTGGTGGGGGTGATCCTGGCCTATGTCAGCAAGGACGCCGCGCCCGACTGGCTGCGCACCCACTACGTCTTCCAGATCCGCACCTTCTGGCTGGCCCTGCTGTTCTCGGTGATCGGCGGCGTGCTGACGCCGGTCGGCATCGGCTTCGTGATCCTGCCCGCCGTCTGGGTCTGGACCGCCGTGCGCTGCATCCTCGGCCTCTCCTGGCTGTTGAAGGTCCAGCCCTATCCCACGCCCCGCAACTGGATGATCTGAATGAGCGACGCCGCCCAAAGCCCCGCCCGTATCGACGAGGACAAGCTCCTGCCGATCGTGGTCTACGCCCTGTACCTGCTGGGCTGCTTCAACGGCCTGACCATCCTGGTCGGATTGATCGTCGCCTATCTCAACCGCGAGACGGCCGGGCCGATCAACGCCAGCCACTACACCTTCGCCATCCGCACCTTCTGGCTGTCGATCTGGTGGTTCCTGATCGGCATGGCGCTGTTCCTGGTGGGATTGGCCCTGGCGGTGCTGCTGATCGGCATCCCGATGCTGATCGCCGGCGGCACGATCATGGGCGCGATCGGCGTGTTCTTCGTGGTGCGCTGCATCGTCGGCCTGGTCTATCTGCTGCAGGGCCAGGCCTATCCGCGGCCGAACGCCTGGCTGCTCTGACCCCGGCTTCCGTTAGGTCATGGGCGTTTCCCAGGCGCCCGGGTCGCCCGGCGCCCGATATGGCGGCGCTTGGCCCCGCCCCTTCCCCTGGCGGTTGAGACGGCTCGACGCCGGAGCGGCCCTGCGCTGACCTCCTCCTCCTTACGAACGGGTCGTGGAGGGGACGACATGCTGGCTCGGCTCGTGGGGGTCGTCCTCGGGACGATCCTGGCGACATCGGGATACGTGATCGCGGGTTTCGGCGTCCTGGGGGATTGGGCGCAGAACCTGGATCTCGGTCCCTTCGAGCCGCACCGTCCGTTCGTGGGCTGGGCGGCGGCGATCACGGGGGTCGTGCTCCTCGTCGCCGCCCTGACCCCGCGTCCCAAGCCCAAGGCCCGGCGCAGGCCGGCGCCGGTGGACCTGGAGCCGGTCGCCGAACCGGTCCTGGCCGTCGAGGCCGCGCCCGAACCGGCGCCGGTCGTCGCCGCGCCTGCCCCGCCCCCTGTCGCCACCCCGATCGTCGCGGCCGAGCTGCCGCCGCCCGCCCCGGCCGAGACCTTCGAGGGCCTCCGCGCCCGGCTGGTCAGCCTGAGCCGCCAGGAAGCCTGGTCCCAGGCGGCCCAGGCCCTGAACCACCTGCTGCGCATGGCCAGGGACGACCGCGAGAAGGCCGTGTCGCGCCGCGACCTGGGCGACTTCGCGCGCGGCCAGGGCCGGCTGGACGACGCCGCCGAGGCCTATGAGGAGGCGGTCAGCTACGCCCGCGCCGCCCGCGCCGCCGCGCCCCAGGGCGACTTCGCCGCCGACGAGCTGCTGGCCGGCGCCCTGTCGGGGGTCGGCGACGTGGCCGAGATGGAGGGCCGCCTGAACGAGGCCCTGGCCGCCTTCGAGGAGGCCCTGGCCCTGCGCCGCTCGCACGGCGGCCGCGAAGCCGCCGATCCCAACGCCCGCCGCGCCCTGTCGGTGTCGCTGGAGCGCCTGGCCGACCTGCGCGAGGACCGGGGGCACCGCATGCGGGCCCTGGACCTCTATCGCGAGAGCTACGACGTGGCCGCCCGCCTGGCGGCGGCCGACCCGGCGCGGTTCGGGGCCGACCTGGCGTCCACGCGGGCGCGGCTGGCGGAGCTGGAAGCGAAGGTGGCGGGGTAGCTTCGCCCCACCGCTCGCCCTACCGCTTGATGCTCAGCAGCTCCTCCAGCATCTGGTCCGCGGTGGTGATGATCTTCGAACAGGCCGAATAGGCCCGTTGGGTGGTGATCAGGCCGGTGAACTCGGTCGACAGGTCCACCGTGGAGGCTTCCAGGGTCGAGGGCGCGATCGAGCCCGCGCCGCCGTCGCCGGGCGTCTTGAGGCTGAAGCCGCCGCTCTCGTTGGTCACCCGATAGGCGTTGCCGTTGACCGCCTTCAGCCCGTCCGGGTTGGAGAAGGTGGCGATGGCGACCTGGGCGATGCGGCGGGTGACGCCGTTGTCGAAGATCGCCGAGACATAGCCCTTATCGTCGATCTCGATGTTGGTCAGGTTGCCGAACGCCGTGCCGTTGGTGTTGACCGACTGCACCACCGACTGGCTGTTGAACTGGGTCAGGCCGCCGGCGGCGTTGGCCAGGTCGATCTGGATGTCCTGGCTGTCGATGCCCAGGCCGTCGGCCCAGCGCGGGCCCGTGCCGGTGGCCAGCGGATCGGACGCGCCGATGCTGATCGAGGTCGGGTTGGTGGTGCCGAACAGGCCGCCGGTGCTGGCCAGCTTGCCGTCGTTGGTGAAGGTGATCTTGCCCGAGCTGATCAGGCCGTTGGCGTTGTTGTCCAGGTCGCCGGGCTTGGCGCGCAGTTCGGCGTACCACTCGTTGGGACCCGGCCCCTTGATCAGCGACAGGGTGATCGTGCGCTGGCCGCCCTTGGAGTCCGAGACCGGCAGCTGGATCTCGAAGTCCGGCTTGACGCCCTTGGTCGGGTCCAGGGCGTAGTCCGACATCGAGTTGGTGGCCGGGTCGTAGGCCCCGGCGGCGACGGCGTCGGCCTTGGTGGTCATACCCAGGTCGGACAGGTTCACGGTCTGGCCGGCGGTGGTCAGGGTGGTGACCGGAACGGTCGCGCCGGTGGGGAGGTAGCCGGTCAGGGCGCCGGTGGTGGGGTCGTAGGTGGCCGTGCCGGTGGACACCACGGTTCCCGCCCGGCTGATCGACACCGAATACTGGTTGCCGGTTCCGGTCGGGCTGTAGGTGACGGCGTAGTCCACGGCGGGCGTCGCCGCGGGGGTTTCCGGCACGGCGGTCTTGGTCACCTTGGCGTTGGCGGCCGCCGACACCGTCTGCTCGGAGCGCAGGTTGGCGTTGATCCCGGCCCGGGTGGTCTTCTCGGCGGCCCCGCCGACCGTGGCGACGTTGATGGACGACAGCCGCGACAGGTCCGAGGGGTCGGTGGTGATCATGCCGGTCACCGGGTCGGCCAGCCAGCCCTGGAGATAGAGGCCGGCGTCGTTCTGCAGGTAGCCCAGATTGTCGAGGGTGAACGAGCCGGCGCGGGTGAACGAGCGGGTGTCGGTGGGCGACAGGCCCTCGGGCTTCTCGGTGGTCACGAAGAAGCCGGCGCCCGAGATCGACAGGTCCAGGTTCGAGGTCGTGGCCTGGGACAGGCCCTGCTGGCTGATGAACTGGTGGGTCTTGGCCCCGACGCCGCCGGCGCTGTAGCTGCCGTTCTTGCTCTGCGAGGTGACCATCGACGAAAAGTTGGCCGAGCTGCGCTTGTAGCCGACGGTGTTGACGTTGGCGATGTTGTCCGAGATCGCCGCCAGGCTCGAGGAATTGGCGAGCAGGCCGGAAACCCCGGCCAGCATGGCGCTGTTGATGCTCATGACGTGTGGAACCCCATCCGGTTATCGTTGGCCGGACGCGGTGCAAGTCATGTGCGAGGCACGAAATTTCCAGGTAATGAGTAGTATAGATGGTTAATATAATTGCCGTTTACTATGTTTCGAGATCTTCTGCCGGGTAGGTTTTGCCAGGCGGCGCGACCGCACCATCTTATGGTTAACTGCGGCGGGCCATAAAAAATCCCGGAGAGCCGAGCCCTCCGGGATCTTCATTTCAGTAAGAGCGCCAGCTTAGGCCGGCACGAGCTCCCGCCGCACCAGGGCGGCGTAGGCGTCCATCAGCGACAGCGACAGCTGGCCCGGGGTGAACTTGAACTCGCCGATCTCCGACACCGGGGTGACCTCGGCGGCGGTGCCGACGATGAAGCACTCGGTGAAGGTCGACAGCTCGGCCTTCTCGATGTGGCGCTCGATCACCTGGATCCCGCGTTCCTTGGCGATCTGGATCACCGTCTGGCGGGTGATGCCGTTCAGGATGCAGTCCGGGATCGGGGTGTGCAGCGCGCCGTCCTTGACGAAGAACACGTTGGCCCCGGTCGCCTCGGCGATGTAGCCGCGGTAGTCGATCATCATCGCGTCGGCGAAGCCTTCCTTCTCCGCGGCGTGCTTGGAGATGGTGCAGATCATGTAGAGCCCGGCGGCCTTGGCGGCGGTCGGGATCGTGTTCGGGGCAGGACGGTCGTACTTGGCCCAGGTCAGGCGGATGCCCTTGGCCTTGGTCGCCGGGTCGAAATAGCTGGGCCAGTCCCACACGGCGATGGCCACGTGGATCTTGGTCTGCTGGGCCGACACGCCGATCATCTCGCTGCCGCGCCAGGCGATCGGGCGGACATAGCAGTCGGTCAGGCCGTTCTTGGCGGCGGTCGCCTTGCACGCCTCGTCGATCTCGGCCACCGTGTAGGGGATCTTGAAATCGAGGATTTCGGCCGATTTGAACAGGCGCTCGGTATGCTCGGTCAGCTTGAAGATCTCGCCGCCGTACATCCGCTCGCCTTCGAACACCGACGAGGCGTAGTGAAGGCCATGGGTCAATACGTGCACCTTCGCGTCCCGCCAGGCGACGAACTGGCCGTCCAGCCAGATCCAACCATCGCGATCGTCGAAGGGAACGAGAGACATCGGTCCAAGACCTCCTTATTTGGAACCCGGCTCTTAGACGCCCCGAGCCGGCGAAGGTCAAATAAAATGGACGCAAGCTGATGGCCGGGCCGCTTTCACCCGGCCCTTCCCCCGGCGGGATCGGGGGATCGACCGACCCCCGCCTGATCCTGGGCGAGGAGCAGCTGGACAGCGGGCTGGAGCTGCTGCTGCTGGCCGAGGCGGGCCTGTGGGCGGCGGTCGACACGGCCCTGGAGGGCGAGGGGCCGGGCCTGGGACGCTCGCACTGGCGCGCCGCCTTCCTGCTGCGCCGTCGCCCCGGCATCGGGGTGCAGGACCTTTCCAAGCTGACCAGCCTTTCGAAGCAGGCGGCCAGCAAGACCCTGTCGGACCTGCAGCGCCTGGGCCTGGCCCGCAAGGCGTCCGGCGACCTGGACGCCCGCCGGCGGCCGGCCGAGCTGACCCCCGAGGGGATCGCCTTCGAGTACCGGGTGGCCGAGCGGCTGCGCACCCTGCTGGGCCGCGCCTATCGCACCGGGGGCCTGGACGGCGTGGCCGGGACGCGGCGCATCCTGGCGGCCCTGGCCGGACCGCGCCAAGGTGTCGGCCTCAATCGTCGGGACGGGCTATGACCCCAGAAGAACGCGCGGAGCGCCACCTGCTGGTCGTCGACGACGACGACCGCATCCGCACCCTGCTCAAGGAATTCCTGGCCCGCGCCGGCTTCCGGGTCAGCGCCGCCGCCGACGCCGCCCACGCCGACCGGCTGACGGGCGCGATGGACTTCGACCTGCTGGTGCTGGACGTGATGATGCCCGGCGAGGACGGTTTCTCGTTCACCCGGCGGCTGCGGGCCCGGGGCGGCGAGGCCGGCAGGACGCCGATCCTGATGCTGACCGCCCGCGACCAGACCAGCGACCGGATCGAGGGCCTGACCCACGGGGCCGACGACTACCTGGCCAAGCCGTTCGAGCCGCGCGAACTGCTGCTGCGCATCGAGTCGATCCTGCGCCGCTCGACGCCCAAGCCGTCGGGGCCGCGCGCCCTGAGCCTGGGGGCCTGCGCCTTCGAGCCCGAGCGCGGCGAGCTGACCCGCGATGGCGAGCCGATCCGCCTGACCGAGGCCGAGGTCGCCCTGCTGCGCCGCCTGGCCAAGGCCGCCCACGCGCCCGTCGACCGCCTGGAGCTGGCCCGCGACACCGTCGACGCCACCGGCCGCGCCGTCGACGTCCAGGTCACCCGCCTGCGCCGCAAGATCGAGCCCGATCCGAAGAATCCGAGATATCTGCAGACCGTGCGGGGCATCGGCTATCGGCTGGCGCCGGACTGATGTTCCGCTTCCGCACCCGCCTCTACATCCCCCGCCAGATCAAGCGGTGGCTGCCGACCTCGCTGTTCGGGCGATCGCTGCTGATCATCGTCCTGCCGGTGGCGGTGATGCAGATCGCCGTCACCTGGGCGTTCTTCGACGCCCACTGGGAGACCGTCACCAGCCGCCTGTCCGAAGGCCTGGCCGGCGACGTGGCCTGGGCGGTGCAGACCTACAAGGACGATCCCTCGCCCGAGGCGCTCGACAAGATGGCCGAGCGGGCCGAGGAGTCGATGTCGCTGTCGATCGCCCTGCAGAAGGGCCGCAAGCTGCCGACCGGCCAGCGGCCCTCGCTGTTCGCCTCGCTGGACCGCTCGCTGCGCACGGCCCTGGACGACCGGCTGGACGACCCGTTCTGGTTCGACACCACCCGCTATCCCGGCCACGTCGACATCCGCGTGCAGGTCAAGGAAGGCGTGCTGCGGATCATCGCCCCGCGCGACCGCGCCTTCGCCACCCAGGGCCACATCTTCATCCTGTGGATGGTGGTGGCGACCCTGCTGCTGACGGCGGTGGCCATCCTGTTCATCCGCAACCAGGTGCGGGCCATCGAGCGCCTGGCCGACGCGGCCGACGCCTTCGGGCGCGGTATCGACCAGGCCGCCTTCAAGCCGCACGGCGCGCGCGAGGTGCGCCAGGCGGCCTCGGCCTTCCTGGCCATGAAGGCCCGAATCCAGCGCCATATCGAGCAGCGCACCGCCCTGTTGGCCAGCGTCAGCCACGACCTGCGCACGCCCCTGACCCGGCTGAAGCTGGAGATCGCCCTGGCCGAGCCCAGCCCGCAGTTGGAGGCCATGGCCCGCGACCTCTCCGAAATGGAGCACATGATCGACGAGTACCTGGCCTTCGCCCGGGGCGAGGGCGGCGAGGAGGCCCGCCAGGTCATGCTGCGGCCGCTGATCGAGGGGGTCTGCGAGGGCGCCCAGCGGGCCGGGGCCAAGGTCGAGGTGTCGATCGGCGACGACCTGTCGGCCATCCTGCGGCCCCAGGCCTTCAAGCGGGCCCTGGCCAACCTGATCGACAACGCCGCCGCCCACGGCGAGACCGTGCGGGTCTCGTCCACCGCCGCCCCCTCGGGCGGCGTGTGGATCTTCGTCGACGACGACGGCCCCGGCATCCCCGACGACCGCCACGAGGAGGCCTTCCGGCCCTTCAACCGCCTGGACGAGTCGCGAAACCAGAACGAGAAGGGCGTGGGGCTCGGCCTAGCCATCGCGCGGGACATGGCGCGCGGGCTGGGCGGCGAACTGACGCTGCAGAAGTCGCCGATGGGCGGGCTGAGGGCGGTGCTCAGACTTCCGGGATGAGCGGATCAAATTGGGGACATGCACATGTATATGTCCCCAGCCGCCCCTACCGCATCGCCGCCTCGATGAATCGCGGCCCCGGCTCCCGCATCGCCCGGGCCATCGCCGCGTCGAACGCCTCGGCCGTCTCGACCCGTTCGGCGGGCACGCCCAGGCCCTGCGCCACCGACACCCAGTCGATCCTCGGATCGCCCAGGTCCAGCAGCCGCGACGCCGCCGGGCCCGGCTCGCCGCCGCCGGTGCGGCCCATCTCGATGCCCAGGATGCGGTAAGCGTGGTTGGCGAACACCACCACCGTCACGTCCAGCCGCTCGCGGGCGATCGTCCACAGGCCCTGGACCGTGTACATCCCCGCCCCGTCGCCGTTCAGGCTCAGCACCTTGCGGTCGGGACAGGCCACGGCCGCGCCGATGGCCAGGGGCACGCCCTGGCCGATGGCCCCGCCGGTCAGGGACAGCCAGTCGTGGGCCCGGGCGTTGCGGGTCTGGGTGAAGATCGGCAGACCGGCGGTCACCGCGTCGTCCGAGATGATCGCCCCGGCCGGCATATGGCGGGCGATGGACGCGCCCATGGCCCAGGCGTCCAGCTTGCCCGAAGGGGCGGCGGCCGGGGCGTAGGGCTCGACCGCGCCCGCCGCCGGCGCGTCCAGCGCCTGGGCCAGGGCGTCCAGGGCGGCGGCGGCGTCCGTGGCCCGGTCGCACAGGATCGCGGTCGCGCAGCCGTCGGGGACCAGCACGCTGGGCCGGTCGGGATAGGCGAAGAAGGCCACCGGCGCGGTCGTGGCGACCAGCACCATCAGGTCGACACCCTCCAGGTCCTTCAGGGCCTGCTCGCCGAAATAGGGCAGCTTGTCGGGGCGGAAGCGGCCCTCGCCACGCGCCTGGCGGGCGGTGAAGGTGTCGGTCAGCACCCGTACGCCCGCGGCCGCGATCCGCCCGGCGGCGGCCACGGCGGCCTCGCCGCACGCGCCAGAGCCGAGCAGCAGCACGGGCTTGGCGGCCGCCTTCAGGGCCTTGACCACGGCGGCGACGGCGGCGGGGTCCGGGGCGCGGAACCTCGGCCGGTCGATCGTCGGCCCCGCGACGGTCGTCGCGTTCCAAGCGCTGTCGGCCGGCAGGATCAGGCAAGCGTTCCCGCCCGGCGTCCCGAAGCTGGCGGCCACCGCCTCGGCGGCCAGGGGACCCACGGCGTCGGCGCTGTCGGCCGACTTGACCCACAGCGAATTGGGCGCGGCCAGGGCGGCGATGTCGGAGTTCAGGGGCGCGTCGTACTGGCGGTGATCGGTGGCGTGGTCGCCGATGACGTTGACGATGGGGGTGTAGGCCCGCCGGGCGTTGTGCAGGTTGGCCGCGCCGTTGGCGTAGCCCGGCCCCAGGTGCAGCAGGGTGCAGGCCGGCGTCCCGGTCATCCGCCCCCAGCCGTCGGCCGCCCCGGTCGCCACCCCCTCGAACAGGCACAGCACGCTGCGCATGCGCGGCTCGCGGTCCAGGGCCGCGACGAACTGCATCTCGCTGGTGCCGGGATTGGCGAAGCAGGCGGTGACGCCGTTGTCGGCCAGGGTGGTGATCAGGGCGTCGGCGCCGTTCATGGTCTTCTCCGTACCGTTCGGGAGAAGCTTCCGACATTTCGGGAGACCCGCCAACGGGGTTGCGGGTTCACCCTCGGGGAAGGTTGCGGGGACAGTGCTGTCCGTCGCAGTCTGGCCCGCGCCGAAGCGTCGCCGAAGAGCGGACCGGCAACGGGGAAACTGAATGTCTCGATCAAATCTGGCCAAGGCCGTCCTGGCCGCCTCGGTCCTGGCCGGGGTCAGCTACGTGGCGGCCTGGAGCCTTCCCCTGTCGCCCGCCGCCGAGCTGACCTGGAAGGGCCTGGGCGTCGGGCTGCTGGCGGTCTATGCCGCCCTGAACGTGCGCAGCCTGGACGGCTGGCTGCTGACCCTGGTCATGGCCTTCGGCGCCCTGGGCGACGTGCTCTTGGGCGCGGCCGGGCTGACGGTGGGGGCCCTGGCCTTCCTGGCCGGACACCTGGTCGCCATCGGCCTCTACGTTCGCAACCGTCGCCCGAGCCCGTCGAGGAGCCAGGTCGCCCTGGCCGCGGCGCTGGTCCCCGCCGTGGTGGTCATCGCCTTCCTGCTGCCCGCCGACCGCGCCGGCGCGCCGGGCGTGGCGGTCTACAGCCTGGGCCTGGCCCTGATGGCGGCGACGGCCTGGCTCAGCCGCTTCCCGCGCTTCCGCGTCGGGATCGGGGCGCTGATGTTCGTGGTCTCCGACCTGATCATCTTCGGCCGCAACGGCCCCTGGCCGGACAACTTCGCCACCGGCCTGGCGGTGTGGGGGCTGTACTACTTCGGACAGCTGCTGATCTGCGTGGGGGTGGTGAAGGTGCTGAGCCTGAAGGAGGGGACACACACTCACGCCAAGGCCTAGCCAGGATGAGCACCGATCATAGGGTGAGTGTGTGTCCCCCAAGTCGTCCATGGCCTCAGCCGAACACCATCACCCCGTCGTCCGGCTCCTCGGCGAACAGCCGCTCCATCTCCGCCGGGCGCCGTTCGCGCGCCAGGGCCTGGTTGATGTAGCCCTTGTCGGTCAGCTCGCCGGACGCCGCGTCGGGCGCGCCGTCCAGGATCAAGGCGCGGGTCACCTTGCCGCCGCCCTTGGCCAGGCCGTTCAGGCGCTCCAGGCCGTTGCGGATCGCCGCCTTCACCGCCGCCGGATCGCCGATCCGCAAGGCCGCCTTGGGGTCGAGGAACAGCATCAGCCCCACGCCGGCCCGCCCCTCGCCGCAGACCACCGCGTCCGACACCGCCCCGGCGATCGCCGACACCGCCGCCACCCGCAGGGCTCCGGCCACCACGAAGGTGCCGTTGGCCAGCTTGAAGTTCTCGACCAGCCGCCCGTCGAACACCAGGCCCGCCGACGGGTTCAGCCGGTCGGCCAGCTTGGCCGCGTCGCCCAGGCGGTAGAAGCCGTCCTCGTCGAACGCCGCCGCCGAAGCCTCGGCCATGCCGAGGTAGCCGGGCGAGACCTGCGGGCCCTTCACGCGGATCTCGAACTTGTCGGGCGGGCCGTCGGCCACCGGGACCAGCTTCACCGACGTGCCGGGCGTGGGCAGGCCCACCATGCCCGAGCGGGCGTTCAGCCAGTGGATGTTGCAGGCCGTCGGGCCGGTCTCGGTGGCGCCGTAGCCGGCGGCGAAGGTCACCCGGCAGCCGATCGTGCGCAGGGCCACGGCCTGGACCCGGTCGAGGATCGACTGGGCCATCGACGCCCCGCCGTACTGCAGCACCCGCACCTTCTCGAAGAACTTCGTCGCCAGGGCGTGGTCGCGCTCCAGCTCGCCGACCAGCAGGCCCCAGCCGGCCGGGACCATGTTGTGATAGGTCGTCGCCACCTCGCGCAGGTTGCGGACCGTCTCGTCGAAGCGGCCGGTCACCGGCTGGCCGGCGTCGATGTACAGGGTCCCGCCCCGGTGCAGCACCATGTGCAGGATGGCGTTGGCGCCCAGGCTGTGGCTCCAGGGCGCGGAATTGACCAGCACCGGCGGGTCGGGGTCCTCGTAGCAGGCGGCGATCTGGGCGGCGTTCAGGGCGATGTTGGCGTGGGTGCAGATCACCGCCTTGGGCAGGCCCGTCGAGCCGGAGGTCAGCAGCAGCTTGGCGGTGTCTTCCGGCCGGCAGACGGGCGAGACAGGATCGCCGGCGGCCAGGGCGTCGAACGTCGTGTCGCCCTCGCGCGCGTTGCGGCTGGCCACCACCGGCAGCCCCTCCAGGAAGGGCGCAGCCAGGGCGTCGGCGAAGGCCTCGGCGTCGTCGACATAGACCGCCGCCGGCTTCAGGCGCTCGACCGCGAAGGCCAGGCGGGTCAGGTCCGCGCCCTTCAGCCCGTACTGCGGCGAGACCGGAGCGATCGGCGCGCCCAGGCTCATGGCGGCGTAGCCGATCAGGGCGTGGTCGACGCCGTTGCGGGCCAGGATCAGCAGCGGCTTGCCGCGCGAGAGGCCCAACCGTGACAAACCGCCCGCCAGCCGGGCGGCCTGGTCGGCGGCCTCGGCGTAGGTCACCGTCCGCCAGCCGTTCGCGCCCGGCTCTGGCCGCTCGGCCAGCCAGACGCGGTGCGGCGCCTGCGAAGCCCAGCGGGCCAGGGGCGCGGTCACGGTCTGGACGGTGCGGGAATAGGGGGTGGGGTTCTTGAGGATCAGGACGTCGCCGCGTCGCTCGACCTCCAGCGCCGGGGGCGCGTAGCGGGCGTCGCGGAACGGTGCGTGGGTCTCTGACGTCCCATCCATGAGTCGAAGTGTTAACCACGGTGGAGCGGGTGGCAATCCCACCGTTTGAACCGATGAGCTTGCGGAATCCCTCTCTCATAGAGAGAGGGAGGGGCCCGCCGCCGCAGGCGGTGGGAGGGTGAGAGGTTTCACCGCCGGCCGGCAAATCCGGAGCCATTCAGCCTTCGGTCCAGACTTCCACCCTCGATGCGACCGCCGACACAGTGCTGTCTTCGTCCGAGCTTGGTTCTGAGAGATTGTAACCTCTCACCCTCCCACCGCTTCGCGGCGGGCCCCTCCCTCTCTCTATGAGAGAGGGGTTCTAACCACCGCCTCTCCCCTTCTCCGCTCCAGCCACAGCCGCTCGGCCGGGGCCGGGCCCAGGGCCAGGGCGCGGTCGTAGGCCTCCAGCGCCTCGCCGCTCCGCCCCAGCCGCGCCAGCAGGTCGGCGCGCACCGCGTGGAAGGGGCCGAAGTCGCGGAAGGCGGTGGAGTCCAGCCAGTCGACCTCGGCCAGGGCCAGGGCCGGGCCCGAGACCTCGGCCACCGCCACGGCGCGGTTCAGCCGCACCACCGCGTCGTCGCGCCAGCGCAGCAGGGCGTCGTAGAGCGCCAGCACCGTCGGCCAGGGCGGCGGCTCGTCCAGGTCGGCGCGCGCGCACCAGGCCGCGTGGATGGCCGCCTGCAGCTGGCGCGGACCGGGCCGCCGTCGGCCGGCGGCGCGGCGCAGCAGCTTTTCGGCGTCGACGATCAGCGGCCGCCTCCACAGGGCCGGGTCCTGTTCGGACAGCGGCGTCATCGCCCCCGTGTCGTCCAGCCGGGCCGGACGGCGGGCCTCGGCGTAGCGGACCAGGGCGGCGAAGGCCAGGCACTCGGGCTCGTCGGGCAGCAGATCGGCCAGCACCGCGGTCAGGTCCAGCATCTCCTGGGCGTAGCCGGCGTGCTGCCCGGCCCCGGCCGCGTCCTCGTGGGCCTTGGCGTAGGCGATCTCCAGGGTCGACAGCACCGCCCCGATCCGTTCGGGCCAGGCCTCCGGGCCGGGCACCTCGAAGGCGATGCCGGCCTGGGCGATCTTGCGCTTGGCCCGCACCAGGCGCTGGGCCAGGGTCGGCTCGGGCACCAGGAAGGCCCGGGCGATCTCCTGGGTGGACAGGCCGCAGACCAGGCGCAGGGTCAGGGCCGCGCGGGCGTCGGGGGCCACGGCCGGGTGACAGCAGACGAAGATCAGCCGCAGCCGCTCGTCGGGGATGAGGCGCGCATCGTCGACCATGACGTCCTCCGCGCTGGGGGGCTGGGGCGGCGGATCCGGAACCAGCCGGGTCCGCACGCCGCGCCGCCGCAGCATGTCCAGCGCCCGCCGCTGGGCGACGCTGTAGAGCCAGGCGGCGGGGTCGCGCGGCTCGCCGTCCTTCGGCCAGGCCTGGGCCGCGTTCAGGCAGGCCTCGGCGAAGGCCTCCTCGGCCAGGTCCAGGTCGCGGAACTTGGCGGCCAGGGCGGCGATCACCCGCCCGCCGTGCGCCCGCGCCGCCTGGTCGAGGAGGCTCCTGGCCATGACGGATCAGGTGGTCCCGTCGATGATCGGCCGCACCTCGACCGAGCCGTCGCCCTGCATCGGCAGCTTGCGGGCCCAGGCCAGGGCGGCGTCCAGGTCGGGAGCCTCGATCACGTAGAAGCCGCCTAGCTGCTCCTTGCTCTCGGCGTAGGGCCCGTCGTGCAGCGAGCACTGGCCGGCCGCGCGGCGCACGGTGGTGGCGGTGGCCGTGGGCTTCAGGCCCGCCCCGCCGCGCAGCACCCCCTTCTGCGCCAGTTCGCCGGCGAAGGCCTCGTGCTGGGCGAAGATCTCGCGCCAGGCCGGGGTGTTCTCCTCGCCGTACAGGGCCTCGTCCTCGTAGATCACCAGAGCGTATTGCATGGGTCTGTTCTCCTTGACGACCGGGCCGGCCACGCGCCGCCGATCATGCACCAGAGACGCAGGCCCCTCATCGGACTCGACATTCGCCCTTTCGAATTATTTTCGAGGGCCGGTTCAGTCCGGACTATGGGCGATCGCGCGGACCTCGACCTTGCCGCCGGGGATGTGCGGGATCTTGCGCGCCCAGGCCTCGGCGGCGGCCATGTCGGGCGCGTCGATCAGGTAGAAGCCGGCCAGCTGCTCCTTGGTCTCGGCGAACGGCCCGTCGTGGACGATCTGGCCGTCGGCGTTGGTGGTGATCGTGCGGGCGGCCGGGGTGTTGGCCAGGCGCGCCGCCGACCAATCCATGCCGCTGGCCCGCAGCTCGCCCTGCAGCGTCTCGTGCCGCGCGACGATGTCCGGCAGGGCGGCCTGGCCCTCCGGCCGCGCCCAGTCGGCTTCCGAGGAATAGATCAGCAGCAGGTACTTCATCGGACCCTCCATCGGCGCGCGACCCGCGCCCTCGGCGATAGACGCGCGAGGCGGGGCGGATTCGACAGGGGGCGAGGAAAAAAGTCGAGGGCAATGCGGCGAACACTTGCCCCCTACGGGTCGCTTCGCGACCGTCTTCCCCCATCGGGGGAAGAGCCGCGCCGAGCGCGAAGGCTCCGCCCCCTGCGGGGGCGGACAGACCGCGAAGCGGTCAGGTGGGGACAAATGGGTGTGAGCCTAGCTCGCCAGCGTCTCCAGGAACCGCACCGGCGCGCCCGTCCCTTCCGCCACGATCTCGTCGTCGCGCATGACCACGGTCCCGCGCACGATGGTCGCCACCGGCCAGGCCTTGGCCTCGAAGCCGTCGAACGGGGTCCAGCCCGAGCGGGTGGCCATCCAGTCGTGGGTGATGGTCCGCTTGGCCTTCATGTCGACGATGGTGAAGTCGGCGTCGAAGCCCTCGGCGATGCGGCCCTTGTCGGCCAGGCCGAAGATGCGGTTCACGCCGTGGCTGGTCAGGTCGACGAAGCGCTCCAGGGTCAGGCGGCCGTTCGCGACATGGGTCAGCATGATCGGCACCAGGGTCTGGACGCCGGGCATGCCCGAGGGCGAGGCCGGATAGGGCCGGGCCTTCTCCTCGCGGGTGTGGGGGGCGTGGTCGCTGCCCAGGACGTCGGCGATACCGGTCTCGATGCCGCGCCAGACCCCGGCCACGTGCTCGGCCGAGCGGATCGGCGGGTTCATCTGGGCGAAGCCCTTCAGGCGCTCATAGGCCTCGGGGGCCACCAGGGTCAGGTGCTGGGGCGTGACCTCGACGCTGGCGACGTCCTTGTGCTTGGCCAGGAAGTCGATCTCCTGGTGCGTGGTGACGTGCAGCACGTGGATGCGCTTGCCCAGCGACTTGGCGATGCGGACCAGGCGCTCGGTCGACTGCATGGCGGCCTGGGCGTCGCGGACCTCGGGGTGGCTGGTCCAGTCGCCCGGACGGGCCAGGGCGCGGCGCTCGGCCAGGCGGTACTCGTCCTCGGAGTGGAAGGCGGCGCGGCGGTTGACGTGGCGCAGCACGTTCTCGACCCCGGCGTCGTCCTGCACCAGCAGGGTGCCGGTCGAGGCGCCCATGAACACCTTGATGCCGCAGCAGCCCGGCAGGCGCTCCAGCTCGCCCAGGAACGTCGCGTTCTCGTGGGTGCCGCCGACATAGAAGGCGTGGTCGGTGTGCATGCGGCCCTTGGCGCGGGCCAGCTTGTCGGCCAGGGCGTCGGGGTCGGTGGTGGTGGGCTCGGTGTTGGGCATTTCGAAGACGGCGACCACGCCGCCCAGGGCCGCGCCGCGCGAGCCGCTCTCCAGGTCTTCCTTCCACTCCAGGCCCGGCTCGCGGAAGTGGACCTGGCTGTCGATCACCCCCGGCAGGACGGTCAGGCCCGTGGCGTCGAACACCTCGCCGGCCGAAGCCTGGCCGAGGTCGCCGATGGCGACGATCTTGCCGTTGCGCACGCCGATGTCGGTGAAGCCCCGCCCCGCGTGATTGACCACCTCGCCGCCGCGCACGATCAGGTCGAAGGTCTGGGTCATGGAGCGGCTCCTGCCGAGTGCTGGGGAGGGGTTTGAGGCGGTCTAGGAGCCTGCCCCAGCCGCCGCAAGACCAAATATCGACATTGACCCCCGCGCGCGACGAGCGCACGTCCCGTCAATCTTTTCAACGCGACGAGGCTCCCATGGACTTTTCCCGACTCCAGACCGCCAGCAAGGTCACGGACGAGTGGAAGTATCCGCAAGGCGCGCCGAACCGGACCGGCATGCTGCAGGTCGACAGCGGCCCCGACCACACCCTCTACTGGGAGGAGTACGGCGCGCCCCACGGCGAGCCGGTGATGTTCCTGCACGGCGGTCCCGGCGGGGCCTGCGCGCCGGTGATGTCGCGGTTCTTCGATCCCAAGCGCTATCGCGTGATCCTGTTCGACCAGCGCGGCTGCGGGAAGAGCGCGCCCACCGTGGCCTCGCACGGCCCGGCGGTGGCGCTGCAGAAGAACGACACCGACCACCTGGTGGCCGACATCAACCGCCTGCGCGACGCCCTGGGGATCACCGGCCGGATGCACGTGTTCGGCGGCAGCTGGGGCAGCACCCTGGCCCTGGTCTACGCCATCCGCCATCCCGAGCACGTGGCCTCGCTGATCCTGCGCGGCATCTTCCTGGGGACGCGCGAGGACCTGCTCTACATGTACCAGGGCAACGCCGCGGTGTTCGACAAGACGCCCTACGCCCTCAGCGAACCCGGCGCCTACGTGACCTATCCCGACGAATGGAAGGCCTTCGTCGAGGTCATCCCGCCGGAGAAGCGCGGCGACATGATGGGGGCCTACAAGGCGATCTTCGACGGCCGGCCCACGGCCGAGGCCGACAAGCAGGCCCAGCTGCGCGCGGCCCTGGCCTGGTCGGTCTGGGAGGGCGCGATCTCGAACATGATCCCCGAGCAGGGCGACCCGGGGAAGTTCGGCGAGGCCGACTTCGCCCTGTGCTTCGCCCAGATCGAGGCCCAATTCTTCGCCCAGGACCTGTTCCTGGAGCCCGACTACATCGCGCGGAACGTCGACAAGATCGCCGGCCTGCCGATCCACATCGTCCACGGCCGCTTCGACCAGGTGTGTCCCCTGACCCAGGCCTCGCGGCTGGTGGAGGCGCTGGCCGGCGTGGGGGTCAAGCCGGAGACCTACGTGCTGACCAACGCCGGCCACAGCGCCATGGAGGGCCAGACGGTGATCGCCCTGACGGCGATCATGGACGGGCTGGGGAAAATCTGAGAGCCGCCCCAAATGCCCGTCATCCGCGGAGGTGTTCCGAGGATGACGGGCGTGAGGGCGCCAATCGCGACCGGCGAAGCAAGGAGGTCGGCGTTGCCTCCATGGCCAAGCTCGCCCATCCTCGGGAGATGAAGCGCATCCTGCTCCCGATGCTCGCCCTGGCCGCCGGTCTGCTGTCGACCAGCTGCGGGGGCCACGTGCCCGCCGCCCTCCCCAAGGCCGAGGCCGCGTCGTGTCGGGCGGGCGGCGGCTACGAAAGTCGGGCGGCCTTCGGATACCCGATCTGCCAGCATGACTACGCCGACGCGGGAAAGGTCTGCAGCGGCAAGAGCGATTGCCAAGGCGGCTGCCTGTTCGACTCGGTTCAAGGCCCGGCGACGCCGGTGGGCACGGCGGTCATCGGACATTGCCAGCCGACGGCGTACTATCCGGGCTGCTACGCCCGGGTCGAGGGCGGGAAGACGTCCGGCCCGGAAATCTGTTTCGACTGAACCGATCCCGGGTCAGCCGGGGTCGCGACCTTCGTCGACATGAGCGGAGCTAGGAGCCGCGTCCTCGAGAACCGGCGTGTCGACCTCGGGCTCCGCCGCATCCTCCAGCACCGGCTGCAGCTCCGGCTCCAGGCCGGCGTCCTCGACGGTCGCTTCCGGCGCATCTTCCTCGACGACCTCGACGGGCGCCGCCTCCTTCGCCGCCTTCACCTCGGCCAGCAGCGCCTTGGCCGCCTTGACCACCGTGGTGACCGGCAGGTCGCTCATGTGGCGGATGGCCTGGGACAGGTCCGGATCGACGGCCAGGAACTGCTCGAAGCTGCGCGGGCCGCGCACGGCCTTGGTCCACGGTCCCCATGGGCCGTAGCGGCGCTCGTCCGAGGGGCCGAACAGGCCGATGGTCGGGATGCCCGCGGCGGCGGCGATGTGCATCAGGCCGCTGTCGTTGCCGATGAACAGGTCCGCCCGCTTCAGGGCCGCATAGGCGGTCAGGAGGTCCACCTTGCCGGTCAGGTCGATATAGCGGCCGCGGGCCGAGGCCATGCGCAGCTCCTCGACCATCCGCTCGTCGCCCGGACCGCCCAGGATCATCAGCCGCCCGCCTTCCAGCGGACCGCCGGGACCCAAGAGCTGCTGGGCCGTCTGGGCGAAGCGCTCGATCGGCCAGATCTTGCCCACCCAGTTCGAAGCCGGGCCCACGGCCAGGATCGGCCCTTCCGGCTCGCCCCGGCGCGTGGCCAGCAGCTGGTCGGCCAGGGCCTGGACCTCGGGGGTGATGTAGAGGTGCGGGGCGGGCGGGTCGCCCTCCAGCTTCAGCACGCGGGCGGCGTCGATCACCTTGTGCAGGATGTCGGGCGACTTCTTCCAGATCGCCCGCTTCTCGCGGCGCAGGAACAGGGCCGTGCCGCTGCCGCGCAGGTCGACGACCAGGCCCCACTTCTTGTGGCGCACCTGGTTCCACAGCTTGAACCAGTGCCCCTTGCCCTTGCCCTTCTCCATGACGATCACCCGGTCCAGGCCAGGCACATGGGCGAACAGCGGCGCGGCCAAGGGCCCCGAGACGATGGTGAAGCGGGCGTTGGGAATCTGGTCGGCCAGGAAGCGGATCAGGCCGGACGACAGCACGGCGTCGCCGATCCGCGTGGCGGTGATGAAGAGAATCGGGAAGGCCCGCTGTGTCATCCGTCCTTGTATAAGGCGGGTCGCGAGTCGGCGCATCCCTCGATAACGGCTCAGCTTTCCGTTCTTTGGCGGCGCCCGGGAGAGGTCAGGGCCGACGCCGGATCGTCACGAAACGGCGCCAGGATGCCCCGCACCGGACACCGGAGCGGACCTCGATGACCAGCATCTCTCCGTATCGCGTTCTCTTCCTGTCGCGGCGCGACACCGCCCGCAGCATCATCGCCGAGGCGATCATGAACCAGAAGGGCGCCGGACGCTTCGTCGCCTTCAGCGCCGGCGTGGCGCCCGGCGACAAGGCCGACCCCGTGGCCCTGCGCGCCCTGGCCCGGGCCGGCTACGACGCCTCGGACCTGAAACCCCAGTCGTACAAGGCCTTCGCCAAGGCCGAGCCGATGGATTTCGTCTTCACCCTCAGCGACACCGCGCGCGGCGAGCCGATGCCCGAATGGCCCGGCCAACCGGTCACCGCCCACTGGGCCTGCGAGGACCCGCTGCGGGCCGAGGAGGATCCGGTCGAGATCGCCCTGGTCTACGCCCGCATGCTGGGCGGGCTGGAGCGGCGGATCGAGACCTTCATGCAGCTGCCCTTCCAGTCGCTGGACCGCATCAGCCTGACCCACCAGGTGGACGCCATCGGCAAGGCGTAGCGGCCGCGTTCCGTCGCCCCCAACCGTTGTCATCCCGGAAGCCTCCAGAGGCTGTCCGGGATGACAACCGAAATTCAAAGCTCCAATCGCGCCCAAAGGCTCGAACGCTGGCGGGGACCAGAGCCGGGGCCTATATCGGCGGGGTGAACCAGATCGCCGCCTTGCCCTCGCGGGCCGTCATCGCCGTCTCGGGCCCCGACGCCCGCAGCTTCCTCAACGGCCTGCTGAGCCAGGAGGTCGAGACCTTGGCGTCCAGCGAACTGCGCTTCTCCGGCCTGCTGACCCCGCAGGGCCGTCTGCTCTACGACCTGTTCGTGGCGGGCGTGGAGGACGGCCTGCTGCTGGACGTGGCGGCCGAGCACCGCGACGCCATCCTGACGCGCCTGACGATGTACAAGCTGCGGGCCAAGGTGGAGCTGGCGGCCAGCCCGCTTGGCGTGTTCGCGGCCTGGCCCGCGGCGGGCGGTTTCCCGGACCCGCGCCTGCCCGCCCTGGGCTCGCGTCTCTACGCCGAGGACCAGGCGACCACCGCCACGGAGGACGACTACGAGGCCCACCGCCTGGCCCTGGGCGTTCCCGGCCCCGCCGACTGGGGGACCGACAAGACCTACCCCATCGAGGCCGACTTCGACCTGCTGAACGGCATCGACTTCAAGAAGGGCTGCTTCGTCGGCCAGGAGACCACCAGCCGCATGAAGCGGCGCGGCACGATCAAGAACCGCATGCTGCCCATCGTCTTCGGCGGTCCCGCCCCCGCCTTCGGGACCGAGGTGCTGGCCGGAGAGCTCCGGGCCGGCGAGGTGCTGTCGGGCCGCGACGGCCGCGCCATCGCCCTGCTGCGCCTGGACCGCATCGAGGGCGCGGACCTGACGGCGGACGGCCGCGCGGTGACCGTGGACCGGCCGGACTGGCTGCCCGCGGCCTGATCCCCGCGACCATGGACGATTTTTAAGATTCATCCGCATTGAGCGAACGCCGAGGTCCGGCCACTCTCCCGACAACGTAGAGTTGGGAGCGGCGGATGAAGCGGCTGGTCGGCGTGATCCTGGGCGGCTGCGCCCTTCTCCTGGCGGCCGGGGCCCAGGCCGCGCCGACCGCTCCGCTCTCTCCCCTCGACCACGGCCTGCGCCCCAGCGTGCTGGCGGCCGGCCAGGCGCCGCCGGGCTGGTCGCTGGCCGAGCGCATGGGCTTCCACAAGGTGCCCGGCGTGGCCATCGCGGTGATCCGCGACGGCAAGGTGGTGGCCGCCTCGGGCTACGGCCTGCGCGAGGCCGGCACCGCCGACAAGATCGACGCCGACACCCTGTTCTCGGTGGGATCGATCAGCAAGGTGGCCACCGCCACGACCACCCTGCGCCTGGCGGCGGCCGGCCGGCTGGACCTGGACCGCGATGTCGACGACTACCTGAAACGCTGGAAACTGCCCGCCTCGAACACGGTCCCGGACCCGGCGGTCAGCCTGCGCATGCTGATGTCCCACACCTCAGGCCTGGGCGTGCACGGCTTCGCCGACTACCAGCCCGCCGAGCCGCTGCCGAGCCTGGTCCAGGTGCTGGACGGCCGGAAGCCGGCCAAGAACGAGGCCGTGCGGTTCAAGACCGCGCCCGGCCGGGTCAGCGACTATTCGGGCGGCGGCGTCACCGTGGAGCAGGCGGTGATCGAGGACGCCACGGGCCGGCCGCTGGCGACCCTGGCGCGGACGCAAGTGTTCGGCCCCCTGGGCATGACCCGCAGCACGTTCGAAAGCCCCCAGTCGGCCGCGCAGGGCAACATCGCCAAGGCGCATGGCGGCGACGGCGTCGTCCGGGCCGCGCCGCGCGGCTGGGAGAGCTTCGCCGAGGCCGGGGCCTCGGGCCTGTGGACCAGCGCCAACGACCTGGGCCGGCTGGTCGGCGGCCTGATCGAAAGCTACCAGGGCCGGTCGGACTTCCTGCCCCAGCCCCTGGCGACCGCCATGCTGACCGAGGTCTCGCCCGGCCCGTTCGGCCTGGGACCGCGCCTGGGCGGGGCCGGACCCGGCCGCTACTTCTTCCACCTGGGCGCCAACGAAAGCTACCTGGCTTTCCTGGAGGGCTATCCCGAGACCGGCGACGGCTTCGTGATCCTGACCAACGGCGCCAACGGCCTGGCCCTGATCGCCGAGGTGCGCAACGCCTTCTCCGACGCCGTCCGCCAGGACGCCCACCCGCCGCTGCGCACGATCAAGCCCCGCCTGCCGCCCGCGACCGACCTCGCCGGCGACTACCGCCTCGACCCCGCCGTGCCGATGGACGTCCGCCGCGCCCTGGCCGACAGCTTCGAATACGACGCCTTGAAGTTCACCGTGGCCGGCGACGGCGTGGAGATGACCCTGCCCGGCCAGGACAAGCCCGCGCCGCTGCTGACCCTGGGCCCCGCCCAGTTCGCCCAGTCGGGCCTCTACGTCTTCACCTTCGACTTCCGCCGCGACGCCTTCGGTAAGGTGCGGGGCGTGACGGTGGCCATGCCCGAGACCGGCTCGATCGCCTACTACGCCCGCCAGTGAGAGGCACGCGGATTTGTTCTTGAAAAGTTCCATATGATCGGGCCAAGCTCCGCCCCATGACCGAGATCCATCGCTGCACCTGGCGCGGCATGAACGGCGACCCGTTCTACGAGGCCTATCACGACACCGAATGGGGCGTGCCGGAGTACGACTCCCGCGCCCTGTGGGAGAAGCTGGTGCTGGACGGGTTCCAGGCCGGGCTGTCGTGGATCACCATCCTGCGCAAGCGCGAGGCCTTCCGCGCCGCCTTCGCCAATTTCGATCCCGACACGGTGGCCCGCTTCGGCGACGCCGACCGCGCCCGGCTGATGGCCGACGCCGGCATCATCCGCTCGAACGGCAAGATCGACGCGACGATCGCCGGGGCCCGAATCTATTGCGACATGCGCGAGCGCGGCGAGGACTTCTCCGAGCTGCTGTGGGGCATGACGGGCGGCAAGCCGGTCCAGAACCACTGGAAGGGCGGCGACGTGCCCGCCCAGACGCCCCTGGCCGTCGACATGGCCAAGATGCTGAAGGCCAAGGGCTTCAAGTACTGCGGCCCGGTGATCGTCTACGCCTTCATGCAGGCCACGGGCCTGGTCAACGACCACCTCGTCGGCTGCTTCCGCCACGAGGAATGCCGCAAGCTGGCGCGGTAGGGACATCGCTTTTCCCTCCCCTTTATGGGGAGGGGGGACCAGCGAAGCTGGTGGGTGGGGCCTGCTGGCGCATCAAACCCCACCCGACCCTGGTTCCGCCAGGGCCACCCTCCCCACGAGGAGGAGGGAAGGACGCCGAGACTCTCGTCACGGTCCTGTCAGCCTTCCGACGCTCCACTGTTGCGGGAATCAGCCATTCGGGCGCAGTGGGGAGCTTCACCATGCGCCTTGCCCGTTTCACATCCCGACGCCTCGCGGCGCTCACGGCGACGCTGGTCGCCGCCACGGCCGGACCGGTTGTGGCTCAGCCGGCCGACGACCTGCGCGACCGTCTCTACGACTGGTCGGACGGGGTGCTGGTGGTGGCGCACCGGGCCTGCCACGCCCCCGCGCCCTCGCGCGGCATGCCCAAGGCCGTGCCGGAGAACTCGCTGGCGGCCCTGGACCGCTGCGTGGCCCTGGGCGTCGACATGGTCGAGATCGACATCCGCCGCACGGCCGACGGGGCGCTGGTGCTGATGCACGACCCCACCGTCGACCGCACCACGAACGGCCGCGGCCGGGTGTCCGACCTGACCCTGGCCCAGGTCCAGGCGCTGCGCCTGGACACGCCGGGCGGCGGACCGACCGAGGCGCCGCCTACCCTCGAGGCGTTCCTGGCCCGGGCCCAGGGCCGCATCCTGATCAATCTGGACGTCAAGGAGCCGATCGCCGAGCAGGTGGCCCAGGTCGTCCTGGCCAGCGGGGCCGCCGGCCAGGTGCTGGTCAAGGCGCGGCCCGAGGCCGGCGCCGCGCCCATGGCCGACCTGCCGCCCTATCGCAGCCTGGCCTTCATGCCGATGGTCGGGGCGGTGGGCGGGCGCGCCCTGGGCGATCCGGCCGGGATCGCCGCCCTGCAGATGCTGGCCGAGAACCGGGTCCCGGCCATCGAGCTGTGCGACCTGCGGCGCTCGGAGTTCAAGGCCGTGCGGGCCCAGGCGCGGCTGGCGCGGGTGCGGCTGTGGAGCAACGCCCTGGCCCGCAAGGGGCTGAAGGGCGTCTGGGCCCGGGCCTGGGCCGGCGGGGCGGCGGCCGACGGACGCCACACCTGGCGGCGGCTGATCGACGACGGCGTCAGCGTCATCCAGACCAACCGCCCCGCGGTCCTGCTCGACTATCTCGACGCCCGGGGCCTGCGCGGCAACGCCCCACCGGTCGTCAACGCGGCGCTGTAGACGTCGGACCTTTTCGCGACCGCCCGAAACGGATTATGAGCGGGGCGTGACCAAGTCCTCCGCCCTCGCCCGAACCGGCCCCGACATGATGCTGGAAGCCGCCTGCGGTCCCGGCCACGTCTGCGGCGTGGACGAGGCCGGGCGCGGGCCGTGGGCCGGGCCGGTCAGCGCCGCCGCGGTGATCCTGGACCCGGCGCGCATCCCCGCGGGCCTCAACGACTCCAAGAAGCTGACCGCCAAGGCGCGCGCGGCGCTGGAGATCGAGATCAAGTCGGTGGCGGTCGCCTGGTGCGTGGGCCTGGCCAGCGTCGAGGAGATCGAGGAGCTGAACATCCTGCACGCCGCCGGCCTGGCCATGCGGCGCGCGGTCGAGGGCCTGGGGGTGACGCCCAGCTTCGCCCTGGTCGACGGCAACTATCGCTTCCCCCTGCCCTGCGAGGTCAAGACGGTGGTCAAGGGCGACAGCCTGTCGTGCTCGATCGCGGCGGCCTCGATCCTGGCCAAGGAGGCCCGCGACCGGATCATGGTCGAGATGGACGGCGTCTATCCCGGCTACGGCTTCGCCGGCCACAAGGGCTACCACGCCGCGATCCATGTCGAGGGCCTGCGCCGCCTGGGCCCCTCGCCGATCCACCGGATGAGCTGGGCGCCGGTCAAGCTGGCCCTGGCGGGGGATCTGCTGGACGGCGCGGCGTTCGAGGACGAGTTGGAGGGGTAGGGCCCTTCTCCGCCATCCTTTCGCCCGTCATCCTCGGACTTGTTCCGAGGACCCCTGTGTCCGCCCCCCTGTCCATGCAAGCTGGGGCGCAGCAGCGGCGCTCTCCTCGGCCGTCGGCAACATAGCTGAACGAGGGGTCCTCGGAACAAGTCCGAGGATGACGGCGAGAATGTTCTTGAATTCAATCAAGAGCTTGAGTCCGGCCAGACTCAAATCCACAACCAAAGGCTGGGTTAACAGGTGGGTAACCACGTCCCTCAACACACTATTTACTAGCTAGACTCATGATTCCGCTCAGTGTTTTTGACGGGAAGCGGACATGTCCTTCGGGCCTGAAACCATCATCCAGGGCGACTGCATCGAGGCGATGAACGCCCTGCCCGAGAAGTCCGTGGACCTGATCTTCGCCGATCCGCCCTACAATCTGCAGCTGGGCGGCGACCTGCTGCGTCCCGACAATTCCAAGGTCGACGCCGTCGACGACCACTGGGACCAGTTCGAGAGCTTCGCCGCCTACGACAAGTTCACCCGCGAATGGCTGAAGGCCGCCCGCCGGGTGCTGAAGGACGACGGCGCGATCTGGGTGATCGGCAGCTACCACAACATCTTCCGCGTCGGCGTGGCCGTGCAGGACCTGGGCTTCTGGATTCTGAACGACGTGATCTGGCGCAAATCCAACCCGATGCCCAACTTCAAGGGCACCCGCTTCGCCAACGCCCACGAGACCCTGATCTGGGCCTCCAAGAGCCAAGGCGCCAAGCGCTACACCTTCAACTACGACGCCCTGAAGATGGCCAACGACGAAGTGCAGATGCGCTCGGACTGGACCATCCCGCTGTGCACCGGCGAGGAGCGCATCAAGGGCGCCGACGGCAACAAGGCCCACCCGACCCAGAAGCCGGAGGCCCTGCTCTATCGCGTCATCCTGTCGACGACGAAGCCGGGCGACGTGATCCTGGATCCGTTCTTCGGCGTGGGCACCACCGGCGCCGCCGCCAAGCGCCTGGGCCGCAAGTTCGTCGGCATCGAGCGCGAGGCCGAGTACATCGCCCACGCCAAGGAGCGCATCGCCAAGGTCGTTCCGATCGCGCCGCAGGACCTGGACGTCATGGGTTCGAAGCGCGCCGAGCCGCGCGTGCCGTTCGGCACGATCGTCGAGGCCGGCCTGCTGAACCCGGGCGACACCCTGTTCTGCTCGAAGGGGTCGCACGCCGCCAAGGTGCGGGCCGACGGCTCGATCACCGTCGGCGACCTGTCGGGCTCGATCCACAAGGTGGGCGCCCTGGTGCAGTCGGCCCCGGCCTGCAACGGCTGGACCTACTGGCACTTCAAGACCGACAAGGGCCTGGCCCCGATCGACGTCCTGCGCTCGCAGGTGCGCGCGGGGATGAACTAGCCGCCGCTCAGGCCTTGCCGCCCTGGCGCTTCACCGCGCGCAGATAGGCCTCCTGCCAATAGTCGCCGCCGACGTGGTCGACCCTGTCGACCCGCCAGAAGCCGAACTCGTTGACGGCGTAGGCGGGCTCGAAATAGCGCAGGCTCGTCGCGTCCTCGATCGAGTACACAAGGTTGTACATGACCTGGAAGACCTTGTCGGACAGGCGCACGGCCAGCAGGGCGTGGCCTTCGGGCGGGCGGGTCAGCAGGGTCATGCCCATGACCAGGAACAGGTTCTCGCGCGCGTATTTCAGCCGCTTCAGCCCCCAGCGCTTGACCAGGGCGATGTCCTCGCAATCGCCGCCCTCCTTCAGGGTCGTGTACGCCTCGGCCCACACGTCTTCCGGCCCGTCCTTCCTCCTGGCGACGTTCGCGTTGACATAGGTGTTGACCGCCTTGAGCTGATCCATCTGCGACAGGTTCTTCGCCGCCAGCTGGTCAAGAAATTCCCGGTATTTCCGGATCGGCCGCTCATTGCTGGTTTCCATCAACGGCTGGCGCGCATCGACCCTGGCCGTCAAGTTCTTGAGCTTGGCCGCCACGTCGGGCGGCGGCGGAATCTTGATGGTGATCCAACCGCCCACCAGCGTGTTGGCGCGGGACGCTGTGGGCAGCATCGCGGCCAGGAGTCCCGCCCCGGCCAGCCGGTGGAAACGCCGGCGTCGAACGTCTTGGATTTCCGGCATGCCGACCACGCCCAACGCTGTTTGGAGCGTTAGGCTAGGAGGCCGCCGATCCCGCGCCCATCGGGGGTTTACCGCAGCCGCCGTATCCCTTTCGCCGGAGGGCGCCGAGCGTTTAGGCGCCCCCGTTCAGCCAGAACACCCGAAGGGCGTCGGCCTCGCCGAAATACTGGTCGCGATCGCAGGGGCCGATCCCCGGCGCGGCGTGCGGCTGCGGCCCGTTGACCCCGTCCGTGTACTGCCACAGCGTCCAGCCCGACCAGTTGGGCGGTACGGTCGCGGTGGAGCCGTACTGGGCCAGCCAGAACCAGCACAAGGACAGCACCGGATCCTTCTCGTTCCCCAGCAGCTCCTTGACGTAATTGCCCGAATAGAGCCCGGGCCAACGCCCGGCCTGGTCGCTGATCCGCGTGACGAAGGCCCGGGCCTGGTCCAAGTTCATGCTGGAGCCGTTCGGGTTCTGCTCGAAATCCAGGACCAGCAGCATGCCGGCGTTGTCCGGCCCGACCGTCTGCAGGAAGTGATCGGCCTGGGCGACGGGATCGTCGCCAGTCCCGAAGTGATAGGCGCCCCACATCAGGCCCGCGGCCTGAGCGGCGGTCCGCCGGACCGCGTAGTCGGGATCGACGAAGCCCAGCCCCTCGGTGGCCTTGTGCAGCACGCCCGTGATCCCGCCGGCGGCGGCCTGGACAAAGTTCGGGCTGGCGTTGTGGTGCGAGAGGTCGATGACGGTGTTGATGGCCATGGACGGGCTCCTGGGCTCGGCGCCGCGAGCTTGCCACCAAAGCCGGAAGTTGTCCCTCGCCGAAACTCGCCCGATCAGAGCAATCGATCGGCGGCCCGCGCGGCCTTCAGGAACACGCTGGGCAGGGCCGACAGCCCCTCGCGCGGGGTCCAGACGACGTCGCCCTCCACGAGCTCCGCGCCGTTGCTCTCGGCCCGCAGCACCCACAGGGTCAGGGCGAAGTGGGTGAAGACGTGCTCCACCACCCCGACGTCGCGCCAGACGCCGGAGCTTGGAGCGGCCTCGGCGGCTTCCACGTCCGTCCACGGACGATCGCGCCAGTCGCTGGTCGGCAGGCCCAGCATGCCGCCCAGGAGGCCCTTGGGCGGGCGGCGGACCAGGGCGACCGCGTCGCCGCGCGTCAGGACATAGGCCACGCCGTGCCGGCGCGGGCGGTCGGCCTTCCGGGTCTTGCGCGGATAGGTCTCGGGCGCGCCGGTCTTGAGGCCCTCGCACCAGGCCGAGATCGGGCAGCGGTCGCACAGCGGCCCCTTGGGCCGGCAGACCGTGGCCCCCAGGTCCATCAGGGCCTGGGCCCAGTCGCCGGGACGCTCCGTGGTGACCAGCTGGTCCGCCAGCCGTTTCAGCTCCGGCTTGGCGTCGGGGACGGGCTCCTCCACCGCGAACAGCCGGGCCATCACCCGCTCGACATTGCCGTCGACGACGTTGGCCTCGCGGTCGAAGGCGATGGCGGCCACGGCGGCGGCGGTGTAGGCGCCCACGCCCGGCAGGGCGCGCAGTCCCTCCTCCGTGTCGGGGAAGACCCCGCCGTGCTCCGCCGCCACGGCCCGGGCGCAGGCCAGCAGGTTGCGGGCCCGAGCGTAGTAGCCGAGGCCGGCCCAGGCGGCCATCAGCTCGCCGTCCTCCACCGCCGCCAGGTCCGACACGGTGGGCCAGCGCCGGGTGAAGCTCAGGAAATAGGGCGTGGCGTGCGGCACGGTGGTCTGCTGCAGCATCACCTCCGACAGCCAGACCCTGTAGGGGTCGGAGCGCTGCCCGGCCTTGCCCGCCGCCGGTCCGGTGCGCCAGGGCAGGTCGCGCGCCTGGGCGTCGTACCAGGCCAGCAGGGCGGCGCGGAGGGCGGGGATGTCGAGCATGGGACGAGCTATGCAAAACCCGTCTATCGTTGTCATCCCGGAAAGCGCGCAGCGCTTGTCCGGGACCCAGGACAGCCGCGCCGCCTTCGCCCAGTCCCCTGGGTCCCGGACAGCCTCTGCGAGGCTTCCGGGATGACAACTTTTTGCATCATGTTTGCATCGTGGCCCTGGCTATCTCTGCTAACCTGAACCCATGCGCCGTCGCCCCCTGCCCACCGCGGAAGAAGCCCTCGAGATCCTCAAGCGCCGCCGCACGCGTCCGCAGGTGCGTCCGCCGCCCCCGGCCGGCAAGTCGCTGGCCCCGCTGATCAAGAAGCTGGACGAGAAGTTCGGCCAGGGCCCGGGCGTCCTGCAGGCCCGCTGGAAGGAGATCGTCGGCGAGACCCTGGCCCGGCGCACCGAGCCCGTCCGGGTCATCAAGAGCCGCACCGGCGACGGCGGCACCCTGGAGCTGCGGGTCGACGGCCCCGTGGCCTCGCTGATCCAGCACCAGGCCCCGCAGATCACCCAGCGCCTGGACCTCCTGCTGGGCAAGGGCGCGGTGACCAAGCTGCGCATCGTCCAGGGCCCGGTGAAGGTCCAGGCCGCCCCCGTCGCCGCCCGCCCCCGCAGGAAGCCGCCGTTGGACGCCGCCCAGGAGCGCGACCTGGCCGACAGCCTGGCCGACCAGCCCGAGGGCGGCCTGAAGGACGCCCTGCTGAAGCTGGGCCGCGGCGTGCTGCGCGACCCGCGCTGAGCGGCGTCTCTGGATTGACAACCACGCGTCCGATAGGCTGATGCCTCGCCTTATCCGCGCCCTTTTCACGCGACTAAAGAATCGCGCTTAACTTCACTGTTCACGCCTCTTCCAGGGAAGATCACATGCGTCCGTTGACCCGCCGGCTCCTGACCGTCGCCGCCCTCTCCGCCACACTGGGCGCCACGCTCGCCGGCTGCGACAAGAAGGCGGCCGTGACCGCCGACGACATGTCGCTGGGCAACGCCAACGCCAAGGTCACGGTCGTCGAGTACGCCTCGACCGCGTGCCCGCACTGCGCCCGCTGGAACGCCGACGTCTTCCCCGCCTTCAAGGCCAAGTACATCGACACCGGCCGCGTCCACTACGTGGCCCGCGAGTCCCTGACCGGCGATCCGCGCCTGGCCGCCGCCGGCTTCCTGATCGCCCGCTGCGCCGGCAAGGACAAATACTTCCAGGTCGTCGACGCCCTGTACCGCGCCCAGGAGCGCATCTACCAGAGCGGCGACATCCGCGGCGAACTGCAGGGCGTGGCGCAGGCGGCGGGCCTGAACGAGGCCCAGTTCAACGCCTGCGTCAACGACGAGAAGGCCCTCAAGGCGCTGAACGATCGCGTCGAGCGCACCGCCAAGGAAGACAAGATCACCGGCACCCCGACCTTCATCGTCAACGGCAAGAAGGCCGGCGGCGACGACGGCGGCGAGCAGACCCTGGAGCAGCTGAGCACCCTGATCGACCAGGCCGAGGCCGCCGCGAAATGATCCTGAGCCGGCGCGCCCTGATCGGAACGGGCCTCCCGGCCCTGGGCTGGGCGGCTTCGGGCGTGGCGGTCATCGCCATGCCGACGGTCGCGCGCGCCGCGCCCCTGCCGCCCGCCGAGGGCGACATGGCCCTGGGTTCGCCCAAGGCCCCGGTGCAGGTGGTGGAGTACGCCTCGCTGTCGTGCTCGCACTGCGCCCACTGGAACAACGACGTGTTCCCGGCCTTCAAGAAGCAGTTCATCGACACCGGCAAGGTCCGGTACGTGTTCCGCGAATACCTGACCCAGCCCTACGAGTTCGCCGCCGCCGGCTATCTGCTGGCCCGGCGGGTGGGCCCCGCCCGCTATTTCGAGGTCATCGACGCGATCTTCAGGCAGCAGACCGCCATCTTCGAGAGCGAGGACCTGTGGGGCGGGCTGCTGAAGATCGGCAAGAGCTTCGGCCTGACCGAGGCCCAGTTCACCGCCGCCCTGGAGGACAAGAAGGCCCTGGACGCCGTCAACGCCCGCATCACCAAGGCCGGCGAGCGCGACCAGATCGAGGTGACCCCGACCTTCTTCGTCAACGGCGAGCGGATCGAGGGCGGCCAGCCGATCGAGATTTTCGCCGCCGCCATCGCCAAGGCGACGCCCAAGACGGGTCCCAAGCCCGCCGCCGCCCCCAAGTCGGCCGCGAAGCCGGCCAAGGGCTGAGAGTCGGGCGCGCGCCGTGCAATTCCAGCGCCTGCGCCTTTCGGGATTCAAATCCTTCGTCGAACCGACCGAGTTCCGGATCGAGCCCGGCCTGACGGGCATCGTCGGTCCCAACGGCTGCGGCAAGTCCAACCTGCTGGAAGCCCTGCGCTGGGTGATGGGCGCCAACTCGGCCAAGGCCATGCGCGCGGGCGGCATGGACGACGTGATCTTCGCCGGCAGCGGCAACCGCCCGGCCCGCAACCACGCCGACGTCACCCTGACGATCGACAACAGCGACCGCACCGCGCCCGCCCAGTTCAATGACGACCCGACCCTGGAGGTGGTTCGCCGCATCGACCGGGGCGAGGGCTCGACCTACCGCATCAACGGCCGCGAGGTGCGGGCCCGCGACGTCCAGCTGCTGTTCGCCGACGCCTCGACGGGCGCCAACTCGCCGGCCCTGGTCCGCCAGGGCCAGATCAGCGAGCTGATCGGGGCCAAGCCGCAGAACCGCCGCCGCATCCTGGAAGAGGCGGCCGGGGTCTCGGGCCTGCACACCCGCCGCCACGAGGCCGAGCTGCGCCTGCGGGCCGCCGAGGCCAATCTCTCGCGCCTGGAGGACGTGGCGCGCGAACTGGAGACGGCCCTGGGCCGGTTGCGGCGCGAGGCCCGCCAGGCCGAGAAGTACAAGCGCCTGTCCGCCGAGATCCGCGCCGTGCAGGGGGCCGTACTCTACGCCCGCTGGACCGAGGCGCGCGACACGCTGGAGCGCACCCAGTCCGAGACCACCCAGGCCGCCCGCGCCGTCGAGGAGACCGCCCGCGCCGCCGCCACGGCCCAGACCGCGATCCTGGCGGCCGAGACCGCCATGCCGCCGCTGCGCGAGGAGGCCTCGATCGCCCAGGCGATCCTGGGTCAGCTGGCCATCCAGAAGGACCGCGCCGAGCGCGAGGCCGAGGCCGCCCAGGCTGAGTTCGAGCGGCTGTCGGCCGACCTGACCCGCATCGACGACGACCGGGCCCGCGAGTCCCAGGGCCTGCAGGACGCCGTCCAGGCCCTGGCCCGCGCCGACGCCGAGCTGGTCGAACTGCGCGCCCAGATCGCCGCCGCGCCCGCCCGGGGTCCCGAGTTGGCCGCCGCCGCCAAGGCCGCCGAGGACAATCGGGCGAAAGCCGACGCCGAGGTCGAACAGCTGGCCGCCCGCGCCGCCGCCGAGGACGCCCGGGCCCGCGCCGCCGCCCAGCGCCTGCAGGAGGCGGAGGGCCGCCTGGCCCGCACCGTCCGCGCCCTGGACCAGGCCAAGGCCGAACGCGCCGCCGTCGGCCCCGTGGTTGACCCCGCCGCAGCCGAGGCCCGCCAGCGCTTCGCCAACGCCGAGGCAGGCCTGGCGTCAGCCCGGCAGGCTCTTGAAGACGCCGAGGCCGTCCGTGTGAAGGCCGCCCAGGCCGAGGCCCAGTCGCGCGACCTGGCCCGCAAGGTCGAGGACCAGCTGGGCCGCCTGCGCACCGAGGCCCGGGGCCTGGCCCAGCTGACCGCCCCGCGCGCCAAAAGCGGCTTCTCGCCGGCCCTGGACGCGGTGACGCCCGAGAAGGGCTACGGCGCGGCCCTGGCCGCCGCCCTGGGCGACGACCTGGAAGCCGCCCTGGACCCCCGCGCCGCCTCGTTCTGGGCCGGCGCCGACGCCAAGACCGTCGCCTGGCCCGACGGCGCGACGCCGCTGGCCCCGCTGATCAAGGCCCCGCCGGAACTGGCCGCCCGCCTGTCGCACGTGGCCGTGGTCGAGCGGGCGGACGGCGACCGCCTGGCCAAGGGCCTGCCCGTGGGCGCGCGCCTCGTCTCCAAGGAAGGCGACCTGTGGCGCTGGGACGGCTTCGTGGCCCGCGCCGACGCCCCCAAGCCGGCCGCCGTGCGGCTGGAGCAGCGCACGCGCCTGGCCGAGGTCGAGGCCGAGATCGACCAGGTCGCCCCGCGCGCCGAGGCCGCGACCGCCGCCCTGAAGACCGCCGCCGACGCCCTGCGCGTCGCCGAGGAGACGCTGCGCGACAAGCGCCGGGGTCCGCCCGAAGCCGAGCGCCTGCTGACCGGCGCCCGCGAGCAGGTCGCCCGCTACGAGCGCGAGGCCGCCCAGCGCGAGGCCCGCGCCCAGTCGCTGGACGACACCATCGCCCGCTTCGAGGCCGAGCGCGTCGAGGCGCAGACGGCCCTCGACGCGGTCCGCGCCGAGAGCGCCGGGACCGAGAGCGCCGAGGACCTGGCCCCGCGCCTGACCGCCGCCCGCCAGGCCGCCACGGCCGCCCGCGAGGCCGCCGCCGCCGCCCGTTCGGCCCTGGACCAGGAGACCCGCGAAACCGCCGGCCGCCAGCGCCGCCTGGAGAGCCTGGAGCGCGACCACGCCGACTGGACCAAGCGCCGCGAGGCCTCGGCCAAGCGCGAGACCAGCCTGGACGCCGACCGGATCAAGGCCGCCGCCGCCCTGGAGGCCGCCCGCGAGGCGCCGACCGTCCTGGCCGAGAAGCTGGTCGTGATCGTCGAGCAGTTCGCCGCCGCCGAGGACCGCCGGGCCAAGGCCTCGGACGCCCTGGAGGCCGCCGAGACCGCCCGCCTCAACGCCGACCGCGCCGCCCGCGCCGCCGAGCAGGCCGCCTCGGAGGCCCGCGAGAAGCGCGCCGGCCTGGTGGCCACCCTGGACGCCGCCCGCGACCGTTTCGCAGAGGTGGCCACGGCCATCCGCGAGCAGGCCCGCATGGAGCCCGAGGAGCTGGGCCGCCACGTGGCCGGCGAGGCCGTGGCCGTTCCGAAGGACGCCGCGGGCGTCGAAGCCCACCTCTTCGCGCTCGAACGCGAGCGCGACGCCATCGGCCCGGTGAACCTGCGCGCCGAGGAAGAGGCCAACGAATACGCCGCGCGCCTGGAGACCATGCGCACCGAGCGGGCCGACCTGTCGGGCGCGGTGGGTAAGCTGCGGGCCGGCATCGAGGAGCTGAACGCCGAGGGCCGCGAGCGCCTGCTGGCCGCCTTCGAGGTGATCAACGCCCACTTCCAGACCCTCTTCCAGGCCCTATTCGGCGGCGGCCAGGCCGAGCTGCGGCTGATCGAGAGCGACGACCCGCTGGAGGCCGGCCTGGAGATCTTCGCCTGCCCGCCCGGCAAGCGCATGGCCAGCATGAGCCTGATGAGCGGCGGCGAGCAGGCCCTGACCGCCAGCGCCCTGATCTTCGGCGTCTTCCTGGCCAATCCGGCCCCGATCTGCGTGCTGGACGAAGTCGACGCGCCGCTGGATGACGCCAACGTCGACCGCTACTGCAACATGCTGGACGAGATGCGCCGGCGTACCCGCACGCGGTTCATCGCCATCACACACAATCCGGTGACCATGAGCCGGATGGACCGCCTGTTCGGCGTGACCATGGCCGAGCGCGGCGTGAGCCAGCTGGTCAGCGTGGACCTGTCGACCGCCGAGCAGCTGGTCGCGGCGCAGTAGGCTTCAAAAAGAAAAAGGCGCGCCCCTCGCGGAGCGCGCCTTTCGTCTTTTCGCCGTATCCGAAACCGCTATTGCAGCTTCGAACCGACCTGGCTGATCGCCGCGTCGACGAGACCGTCCGAAGCGCCGGCCGCGAGGCGGGCGACCAGGATCTGCTCGGCGGCCTGGGCGGCGAGGTCGACAGCGGCCGACTTGACGTCGGCGGCGGCCTGGGCCTCGGCCTGGGCGATCTTGCGCTCGGCCATTTCGGCGCGGCGGGCGATCTGCTCTTCCAGCTTGGCCTTGGCTTCCGACGCGATCAGCGCGGCGTCGGCCTTGGCGGCTTCCAGCATGCCGGCGGCCTGGCGTTCGGCTTCGTCCCGTTGAGCCTTCACCTCGGCGAGCAGGGCCTGGGCCTCTTCCCGCAGCTGGTGAGCCTCGTCGAGTTCGGCCTGGATCTTCTCGGCGTGGGCGTCCAGCGCCTTGAACAGGGCGCCGGGCAGGACCTTGAGCACGACCAGCAGGCCGATGAACAGGGCCAGGCCGATCAGGACCCACAGCTCGGGGTTGGCGAGATCGAAGAGGGCTTCGTGTTCCATCGTCGTCTCCTTAGGCCAGCGAGGCCTTGAGCTCGGCGGCCGAAGCCGCCTTGCCCGTCAGCTTCTCGACAATGGCGCCGGCCGTTTCCGAGGCCACCGTGCGGACGTGGCCCATGGCCTCGTCGCGGGCGGCCTGGATGCGGCCTTCGGCGGCGGCCAGCTTCTCGGCCAGCACGGCCTCTTCCTTCGCCTGACGCTCGGCGGCCTCGGCCGAAGCCTTGGCCTTGGCGTCCGCCGCGGTCTTCTGGGCCTTGGCGCGAGCCTCGGCCACCTCGGCGGCGGCCGCGCGGGCCTGCACCTCGGCTTCGTCCTTCAGACGACGGGCGTCGGCGATGTCGCCGGCGATCTTGGCCCCGCGGGTCTCGATCGCGCCGCTGACCCGAGGCAGGAGCGCCTTGGACAGCACCGCGTAGAGAACGGCGAAGATGAGCACGAGCCAGACGATCTGGCCGCCCCAGTGCTGGAACTGCAGCTGGGGAAGCCCGCCGCTTTCCTGCCCGTGGGGGGCCTCGGTCGACTCGACCGTGCCGTGATGTTCCGTCGCCATGGGCGAAGAAGCCTCTTAGTTTGGAGCCCGCCCCAACGCGGGGAAGGCTCGAAGAACGGTTCTGGGGCGCGTCGGTCCGCCGGACCGGCCGCGCCCCAGGGTTATCACTTCGAGAACAGGATCAGGAAGGCGATGACCAGGGCGAAGATGCCCAGGGCTTCGGTCAGAGCCATGCCCAGGAACAGCATCGGGCGCTCTTGAGCGGCCGCGGTCGGGTTGCGCAGGGCGCCTTGGAAGTAGTTGCCGAACATGATGCCGAGGCCGATGCCCGCGCCGATCATGCCGAGCATGGCCAGGCCGGCGCCGATGAACTTAGCGGCGGAAGCGTCCATTGTTGAGACTCCTTAGGGAAGACTGTGTTGGTTGATAGACTAAAGGGTGATCAGTGGCTGTCGAGGTGCACGACGTCGTTCAGATAGACGCAGGTGAGCACCGCGAACACGAAGGCCTGGAGGAAGGCCACCATGAACTCTAGGGCCGTCAGGGCGACGACGGAGGTCAGCGACAGGATGCCGATCGGCCAGTAGATCGGGGTCATGGCCAGCAGGATGGCCACGAAGGTCGCGAAGATCTTCAGCACCACGTGGCCGCCCAGCATGTTGCCGAACAGACGGAGGGCCAGGGTGATCGGGCGGATCAGGAACGAGATGATCTCGATCGGCACCAGGATGACGTAGAGCACCGGCGGCACGCCCGACGGGGCGAACAGCTTGAAGAACTTGACGCCGTTCTTGGCGAAGCCGACGCCGATGACCGTCAGGATGACCATCAGGCCCAGGGTCAGGGTCACGGCCAGCTGCGAGGTCGAGGTGAAGCCCAGGAAGTTGCCGGTCCAGCCGAACAGCATGCCTTGCAGATTGGCGAACAGCACGAACGAGAACAGGGCGAAGACGAAGGGCAGGTACTTCTTGCCGTCGTGGCCGATGATCGAGCTCGTCAGGCCATCGACGATTCCATAGAGCATCTCGCCCACGGTCTGCAGGCGGCCGGGAACCACCGCGCCCTTGCCGGCGAAGCTGTAGAAGGTGACGATCAGGAACGCCGACAGCAGCATGGCGGCGACGGAATTGGTGATCGACATGTCGATCACGCCCAGGCCCGGGACAGTGAAGGACGGCAGCTCCACGATCTTTTGGATCATGAACTGGTGCATCGGGTCGATCGGCGTGGCCAAGGCCCTAGTCTCTCTTCTGCTTGGGGGCGGTGGACCCGCCTCCCGTGTTCTCGTCGTCCGTGGCCCCCGGGGCCTTGGTCGACGCCTGCGCGCTCAGTTTCATCGCCTTGCGGACGATGGTGTAGATCGAGATCCCCATGCCGATCAGCAGACCGCCGACCATGCCCCAGGGCCCCGTGCCGGCGTAACGGTCGAGCAGCCAGCCGAAGCCGAGCCCCACCAGAACGCCCCCGATCAGATCCGCCAGGAGACGATAGCCGTCCTGGGACGATTTCTCGTGCTCGGCGCGCCCCGGTTGCTCCGCCGCTTTCCGCGCCTCGAAGGCGGCGATCCGAGCGTCGAGGCTCTGCGGAGCCTTGTCGTTCGGTTCGTCGGCCTTGGGCATGGGTGCGGTCAGGTCCGAAAACGCCCGCGGCCGCCCCAATAGAGGCGGATTTCCGGCCGGCTTGATCGCGGCGGAACCTATAGGGCGCGCTGCGGTGCGTCAAGGTTGGGCGGTATACTCTCAAGTCGCGGTTTTATAAGGGATTTTAGGGTTTTTCGAGCCGAGTGTCGGAATCATCGCGCCCTTACGTGATCGGCGAACGCGGGTTCCGTTGGGTGACCTCCACCTTCTTCCCTCCCCTTTATGGGGAGGGGGACCAGAGAAGCTGGTGGGTGGGGCCTGCTGACTCATCAAACCCCACCCGACCCTGGCTGCGCCAGGGCCGCCCTCCCCACAAGGGGGAGGGAAGCGCGCTTTCGCGTCCGGCCAAGATTCCCCTCGCCTGATTTGTCATACCAACCATATGGTACCGCAACCAAGTCCGAGCGCCTCGACGCGCCGTCGGGCCTATCGAGGGAAGAAACCAGCCATGATCCGCGTCACCCGCAGTCTGCTCGGCGCCGCGGCGCTGTGCGCCTTGCTCGCGCCCGCCGCCTGGGCCGCCCCGGCCAGGCCCCAGCCGGCGCCCGCCTACAAGAACTTCCGCGCGGCGATCTACATCGCCGTCAACGACGCCAAGGCCCTGTCGGACAAGGCGGTGTTCGACGCCCAGTTCGAACGCGCCAGCCGCCAGCTGCGCTTCGACAAGGTCTATCTGGAGGTCTACCGCAGCAGCAACTTCGCCACCGACGAGCAGATCGAGCGGGTCAAGGGCTGGTTCGAGGCGCGCGGCGTGCAGGTGGCCGGCGGGATCACCCTGGCGACCGGCGGCGAGGGCGGCCAGTTCGGCACCTTCGACTATGAGAACCCCTCCCACCGGGCCGAGTGCGAGAAGGCCGTGCGCCTGGCGGCCAAGCACTTCGACGAGGTGATCCTCGACGACTTCTTCTTCTACACGTCCAAGAGCCCCGCCGACATCGCCGCCAAGGGCGACCGCTCGTGGAGCCAGTACCGCCTGGAGACCATGCGCGCGGTCAGCCAGGACCTGGTCCTGGGCCCCGCCAAGGCGGTCAATCCCAAGGTGCGGGTGATCATCAAGTACCCCAACTGGTACGAGCACTTCCAGGGCACGGGCTACGACCTGGAGAAGCAGTCGCAGATGTTCGACGGCATCTACACCGGCACCGAGACCCGCGATCCGGTGATCACCGACCAGCTGCTGCAGCAGTACGAGAGCTATTCGATCATCCGCTACTACGACAACATCCGGCCCGTCGGCTCGAACGGCGGGCCGGGCAACGGCGGCGGCTGGGTCGACACGTTCTCGACCCTCTATGTCGACCGCTACGCCGAGCAGCTGTGGGACACCCTGCTGGCCAAGGCGCCGGAGATCACCCTGTTCAACTGGCGGCCGATGAACGAGCCCAAGGCGGTCGAGCCCGGCGCCCGCCCGTGGAGCGACAAGGCCACCAGCTTCGACTGGAAGGCCATGGTCGCCAGCTACAAGCCGTCGGGGCAGGCCGGCGACCCGGGTCCCGGCTGGGGCCGCGCGGCCGGCTGGTCGCTGGAGAAGATCGACAAGGACCTGGGCTGGCTGGGCAAGCCGATCGGCATCGCCGCCTACAAGCCCTACCAGTCGTCGGGCGAGGACTTCCTGCACAACTACCTGGGCAATGTGGGCATTCCGATCGAGCTGTCGCCCAACTTCCCCAAGGGCGCGGACGTGGCGCTGCTGACCCAGGCGGCCGCGAAGGACCCGAAGATCGTCGAGGAGATCAAGGGCAACCTCCTGGCCGGCAAGACGGTGTTCATCACCTCGGGCCTGCTCTCGGCGCTGCAGGGCAAGGGGATCGAGGACATCCTCGAGGTGCGCGACACCGGCCGCAAGGTGGCCCTGCACGACTTCCTGAACGGCTACGGCGCGGGCAACGGCGAGAGCCTGAACGATCCGAAGCGCGAGACCCCGCCGGTGCTGTTCCCGGAACTGGCCTTCTACACCAACGACAGCTGGGGGATCATCCGGGGCGTGGCCAACGCCAAGGGGTTCCCGATCCTGCTGATGAACCGCTACGGCGGCGGGGTCCTCTACGTGATCACCATGCCGGAGAACCCGGGCGACCTCTACAACCTGCCCCAGGGCGTCACGACCGAGATCAAGCGCTACCTGCAGCGCGACTTCCCCGTGCGGCTGGACGCGCCCGACCGGGTCAGCCTGTTCGCCTACGACAACGGGACCTTCGTGGTGCAGTCGTTCCGCGACGACGACACGGACGTGAACCTGTCGCTGCTGGGGGCGGGGGTGAAGCTGCGCAACCTGTCGACCGGCCAGGTGGTCGAGGCCAGGCCCGCCGACGGCAAGGCCGACGCCTGGCGCCGCCAGGGCGTGCCGGTCCGCACCGAGTTCGCCGCCCGGGTCGCGCCGCACAGCTACGCGGTCTACCGGATCGAGAAATAGCCGGCCAAATCCCCGGCGCGACGGGACCTGTGTCCTTTTGCGTCGGGGATGATCAATTGCTTTTCGCGGCGTTTTGGGGTCTTAGAGGCGCACTTTCCACCAACCAGAAGATTCATGTCGCACCTGAAGAACACCGGCTTCGCCGATCGCATCACCGCCGCCGCCGAAGCCAAGAAGGCCATGCTGGCCAAGATGAAGGTGAAGCCCACCGTTCAGGATCCCAACTTCGAGCAGCGCCACGCCGAGCGCGAAGCCGAACTGGAACGCGTCCGCGCCGAGCGCGCGGCGGCCAAGGAAGCCGCCCGCCTGGAAGCCCTGGCCAAGGAAGAAGAGGTCCTCGCCGAGAAGCGCAAGGAGCGCAAGGAGCGCAAGGCCCTGACCGCCGCCGAGCAGAAGGCCCGCCGCGACGCCAAGTACGCCGCCCGCAAGGCGCGCCAGAAGTAATCCAACGACTACCGCTCGCCTTTCGCGTGGTCCCGACCCGTCTGTAAGGGCGGGCCACGTGAGGGCTTGAGTTCATGCACGTCGATTTCGCCCTGCTGGCCACGATGTTCGCCGTGGCCATGGTCGCCGGGGCGTTCGACGCCATCGCCGGCGGCGGCGGCCTGCTGACCGTCCCGGCCCTGCTGCTGACCGGCATGAACCCCGTCGCGGCCCTGGGCACCAACAAGCTGCAGGGCGCGGTCAGCGCCATCTCCTCCACCAGCGCCTTCGCCCGGCGCGGCCTGATCGACTGGAAGACCGCCCTGCCCGTGGCCGGCGGCGCCGCCGTCGCCGGCCTCTGCGGCGCCCTCTGCGCCAGCCTGCTGTCGCCGCGCGTGCTGGCGGCCCTGGTGCCGGTCCTGCTGATCGTCATCGCCCTCTATTTCGGGTTCTCGAAGGGGCTGAAGGGCGAGGACGTCCATCCGCGCCTGACCGTGCCGGTCTTCGCCTTCTGCGTGGCCCCGCTGATCGGCTTCTACGACGGGATCTTCGGCCCCGGGGCCGGGGCCTTCTACATGGTGGCCATCGTCACCCTGCTGGGCTACGGCGCGCTGAAGGCCACCGCCCACACCAAGCTGGCCAACGCCGCCTCGAACCTGGGCAGCCTGTCGCTGTTCATCCTGAAGGGCGCGGTGATCTGGCCGATCGGGCTGGTCATGGCCGCCGGGGCGTTCCTGGGCGCGCAGGTCGGCTCGCGCCTGGCCATGCGGTTCGGCGCCCGGCTGATCCGGCCGCTGCTGGTGGTGATGTCGTGCGCTATGGCGGTGAAGCTGCTGAGCGACCCGGCCAATCCGCTGCGGCACGCGGTCGTCGGGCTGTTCGGCGGCTAGCCGTCAGACCGGCTGCTTCTTCAGCCAGCGCCGGCGCAGGTACTTCCGCCCGCGCTTCAGCACCCGCCAGGACGCTTTGCGCAGGAACAGCTTCTCGGAGCGCAGCAGCTGCTGCCAGGCCACCAGCATGATCTCGGGCTCGCGGCGCATCAGCCGGCGGATCGGGAAGATCAGCTTGGGATGGCGGCGCTGCCAGCGCAGGAAGCGGCGCTTGGCCTGGAACGAGTTGCGCAGCACGATCATCAGGCCGACGACCAGCAGCGGCAGGCCCAGGTGGCCCGGCAGGGGCGTCAGCACCACCCCGGCCAGCAGCACGAGCACGCCGAAGGCCAGCGCCGCCCAGCGGGCGACGCGGCCCGCGGTTTCACGCAGGACCAGGGCCAGACGGCGACGGCGGCGGTAGAGCCTCGAAGGCAGTCTGGCGAGCGTTTCGGCGGTCGAGCTCACGGACGCTTCTTGAGCGCGGAGCGCTTGAAGGATTGGCGCCAGCGCTTGGCCACGCGCCAGCGGCGCGGGATGACCAGGCGCTCCATGCGCAGGACCTGCTGCCAGGCGACCGGGAACACTTCCGGCTCGCGGCGCAGCAGGCGGCGCAGCGGGAACAGCAGCTTGGGGTGGGCGTGCTGGAAGCGCACGAACTGCTTGCGGGCCCGGAACGAGTTGCGCAGCACCAGCATCAGGCCGGCCACGGTCAGCGGCACGCCCAGCGGGCCGGGCAGCGGCGCGATCAGGAAGCCCGCGACGATCAGGATCAAGCCCAGCGCCACCAGGACGACGCGCGAAATCCGCCCGAGAAGCTCGCGGGCGAGTTCATCGGCGACGGAGAAGCGCACGGGCGGCATGGCGAGGGCGAGGTTCATAACGGGGCGAAACGGGTTCCGTGGTCCGTTCGATCCCGGCGACAGACCGGCCTCCTCGGCTCACAGAACCCGATATGAGAACGGGGCGCCCTTCCGTAAAGGCGCCCCGTTGTCGCTTTGTACGACTGTGACCGCTATTCCGCAGCCAGTGGCGCGGCGGCCACAGGTTTCCACCGCAAGCGTGGTTTACGCGCGGCAAGGGTCTCGTCCAGGCGCTTGAGCGGCGCGTGGTACGGGGCGCCCTTGAAGCGCTCGACCTCGCCGGCCCCATCCTTGTTTTTCAGGGCCGTCCCGGCCAGGGCGCGCAGCGCCGTGACGAAGCGGTCCAGCTCCTGCTTGCTCTCGGTCTCGGTCGGCTCGATCAGCATCGCGCCGTGGACGACCAGCGGGAAGTACATGGTCATCGGGTGGAAGCCCTCGTCGATCATCGCCTTGGCGAAGTCGAGCGTGGTCACGCCGGTGCCTTCCAGCCAGGCGTCGTCGAACAGGGCCTCGTGCATGCACGGGCCGTTCGGGAAGGCCGGGCTCATCAGGTCCGACAGGCGGGCCTTGATGTAGTTGGCGTTCAGGACCGCGTCCTCGGCCACCTGGCGCAGGCCGTCGGCGCCGTGGCTGAGCATGTAGGCGTAGGCGCGCACGAACATGCCCATCTGGCCGTGGAAGGCGCTCATCCGCCCGAAGGCCTGGGCGGCGGGCCCCTTGGCCTCTTCCACCAAGTGGAAGCCGTGCTCGTGGCTGACCACCCACGGGGTGGGGGCGAACGGGGCCAGGGCCGCCGACAGCACCACCGGACCCGCGCCCGGACCGCCGCCGCCGTGCGGGGTGGAGAAGGTCTTGTGCAGGTTGATGTGCATGGCGTCGACGCCCAGGTCGCCCGGGCGCACCCGGCCGACGATGGCGTTGAAGTTGGCGCCGTCGCAGTAGAAGTACGCGCCCGCCGCGTGGGTCAGGCGGGCGATCTCGACCACGTCGCGCTCGAACAGGCCGCAAGTGTTGGGGTTGGTGACCATGATGGCGGCCACGTGGTCGCCCAGCTTGGACTCCAGGTCGGCCAGGTCCACGCGGCCGTCGTCGGTCTGGGCGATCTCGACCACGGTGTAGCCGCAGAAGGCCGCCGTGGCCGGGTTGGTGCCGTGGGCGCTGGTCGGGGCCAGCACCGTCTTGCGGTGGCCGTTGCCGGCCGCCTCGTGGGCGGCGCGGATGGCCAGCAGGCCGCACAGCTCGCCGTGCGCGCCGGCCTTGGGCGACAGGGCGACGGCCGGCATGCCGGTCAGCGTCTTGAGCCAATGCGCCAGGCGGTCCATCAGCTCGATCGCGCCCTGCACCGTCGACTGCGGCTGCAGCGGGTGGATGTCCGAGAAGCCCGGCAGGCGCGCCATCTTCTCGTTCAGGCGCGGGTTGTGCTTCATCGTGCACGAGCCCAGCGGATACAGCGCCAGGTCGATGGCGTGGTTCTTCTGCGACAGGCGCACGTAGTGGCGCACCGCTTCCGGCTCGGACAGGCCCGGCAGGCCGATCGCCGAGGCGCGGACCAGGTCGCCCAGGTCATCCGCCGCGGGGGCGTCGGGCAGGTCGACGCCGGTCTTGTCCCAGGCGTCCAGTTCGAAGATCAGCGCCTCGTCCTGCAGCAGGCCGCGGGCCCCGGTCAGGGTGGGGTGGACGTAGTCGTTGGCGTCGGTAGCGGTTTCAGGACGGGTCGGCCGTCCGACGGAATTCATGCTCATTGGGCCAGCACCTTGGTCAGGGCCTTGGAGAAGAGGGCGATGTCGCCGTCGGGCGTGGTCTCGGTGGCGGCGACCAGCAGGACGTCGTCCAGGCCGGCGGCCGGGTCGAGGCGCGAGAACGGCACGCCGGCGATGACGCCGTTGGCGGCCAGGGTCTCGACCAGCTCGGCCGCGTTGCCCGGAACCTTGATCGCGAACTCGTTGAAGAAACGCGGGGTCAGCACCTGGACGCCCGGCACGGCGGCCAGGGCGTCGCGCAGCTTCACGGCCTTCTGGTGGTTGACCAGGGCCAGGCGGCGCAGGCCCTTCTCGCCCAACAGGCTCATGTGGATGCTGAACGCCAGGGCGCACAGGCCGCTGTTGGTGCAGATGTTCGACGTGGCCTTGTCGCGGCGGATGTGCTGCTCGCGGGTCGACAGGGTCAGGACGAAGCCGCGACGCCCCTCGGCGTCGACGGTCTCGCCGCAGAGGCGGCCCGGGGCCTGGCGGACGTATTTTTCCTTGCAGGCGAACAGGCCGACATAGGGACCGCCGAAGTTCAGGCCGTTGCCGATCGACTGGCCCTCGGCCACGACGATGTCGGCGCCCATCTCGCCGGGCGACTTCAGCAGGCCGTACGACACGGCCTCGGTGGTGACCACGATCAGCAGGGCGCCGGCGGCCTGGGCGGCGGCGGCGATCCTGGTCACGTCGGTGGCGGTGCCGAAGACGTTGGGGGTCTGGACGACCACGCAGGCGGTGTCGGCGTCGATGGCGGCGATCACCGCGTCCTCGGCGTCGATGGCGGCCGGCAGGCGGTCGGTGGCGACGCCGGCGGCGTGGGCCAGGGTCTCGACCGTGCCGACATATTGCGGGTGCACGCCGCCCGACAGCACCGCCTTGTTCCGGCGGGTGACGCGGGTGGCCATCATCACCGCCTCGGCGGCGGCGGTGGAGCCGTCATAGAGCGAGGCGTTGGCCACTTCCATGCCGGTCAGGGCCGCGACCTGGGTCTGGAACTCGAAGAGTACCTGAAGAGTGCCTTGGGCGATTTCCGGCTGGTAGGGCGTGTAGCTGGTCAGGAACTCCGACCGCTGGATGATGTGGTCGACCGTGGCCGGCACGTGGTGGCGATAGGCCCCCGCCCCCACGAAGAACGGGCCTTCCGAGGCCGCGCGGTTGCGGCGCGACAGGGCCAGCATCTCGCGCTCGACCTCCAGCTCGCCGGCATGGAACGGCAGGTCCACCGGCTGGGCGCGGCGGGCGACGGCCGGAACGTCGACGAACAGCTCGTCGATCGACTCCGCGCCGATGACGCCGAGCATGTCGGCGCGATCTTCGGGTGTGAGGGGGAGGTAGCGCATGATCTTGATTCCGCTCATCCCCGCGAAAGCGGGGACCTAAGCTGAGGAGGCCGCATGGATCCCCGCTTTCGCGGGGATGCGCGGAGTTATTAGAGCGTGCCGAGGAAGGCTTCGTACGCGTCGCGGTCCATCAGGGCGTCCAGCTCGGCGGCGTTGCTGAGCTTGACCTTGGCGAACCAGCCGCCGGCTTCCGGCAGGGCGTTGACGGTCTCGGGGCTGTCGCTCAGCGTCTCGTTGGCCTCGACCACCTCGCCCGACACCGGGGCGTAGACGTCCGAGGCGGCCTTGACGCTCTCGACCACCGCCAGCTGGTCGCCCTGCTTCACGGTCTTGCCGACTTCCGGCACCTCGACGAACACCACGTCGCCCAGCTGCTCGGCGGCGTAGGCGGTGATGCCGACGGTGGCGATGTCGCCGGCGACTTCGACCCACTCGTGGTCCTTGGTGAACTTCATGGTCTTGGCCCTTTTGACTTAAAGTTTGCGCACGTAGCGGGTGGGGACGAACGGGCTGGCGACGACCTCGGCGGCCGCCGGCTTGCCCCGGACGATGACTTTCAGCTTGTCGCCGAGAACCGCGAATTGCGGGGGCACGAAGCCGATGGCGATGGCGCCGCCGTAGCTGGGGCCGAAGCCGCCGCTGGTGACCTTGCCGATGACGTTGCCGTCGGCGTCGGCGATCTCGGCGCCTTCGCGGGCCGGGGCGCCTTCCAGCACCTTCAGATTGACGCGCACGCGCTTGAGGTCGCCGGCCAACTCCTTAGCGATGCGGTCGGCGCCGAGATAGTCGCCGGCCTCGCGGCGGCTCTTGCCGACGGCGAACGGCATGCCGGCCTCGATCGGCGAGACGGTCTCGTCCATGTCGTGGCCGTACAGCGGCAGGCCGGCCTCCAGGCGCAGGCTGTCGCGGGCGCCCAGACCGATGGCCTTGACGCGCTCGTCCTCCAGCAGGGTGTTCCAGATGCGCGCGGCTTCGGTCGCGGGGACCGAGATCTCGTAGCCGTCCTCGCCGGTGTAGCCCGAGCGCGAGATCAGGACGTCGGTCCCGAAGGCGGTCACGGCGGCGCTGTCCATGAACACCATGCCGGCGGCCTCGGGGATATGGGCGGCCAGGACGGCGGCGGCCTCGGGGCCCTGCAGGGCCAGCAGGGCGCGGTCTTCCAGGCGCTGGACGGTCGCTTCGCCCTTCAGGGCTTCGGCGATGATCGCGTAGTCGTTGTCCTTGCAGGCGCCGTTGACGACGATGAACAGGCCGTCGTCGTCGGGGCGGGCGGTCATCAGGTCGTCGATCACCCCGCCCTCGGCGTTCAGCAGCACGGCGTAGCGCTGCTTGCCGGGCTTGAGGCCCTGGTAGTCGGCCGAGACCAGCTTCTCGAAGCTCTTGGCGGGATCAGCGCCGCGCAGCCGGGCCTGGCCCATGTGCGAGACGTCGAACAGGCCCGCGTGCTCGCGGGTCCACAGGTGCTCCTTCAGCACCCCGTCCTTGTACTGCACGGGCATGTGGTAGCCGGCGAACGGCACCATGCGGGCGCCGGCGGCGACGTGCGCGTCGTACAGCGGGGTCTTCTTGAGGTCTTGCTCGGACACGCTTTGGGCTCCAATCGGGGTCGGCGACGCCGCCCGGCTCTCGCCAGGTGGTCTCGCCCCCGCTGTCCCTTTGACCTGAGAGATTCCGGTCCAGCCAGCTGAACCTTGCTCCTTCGGCGGGCAGCCGTTTCCGACTGCCTCTTTCCAGCGTTCCTAAACCCGCGCGGTCCTTTTGCCTGAGCGTTTCCGGGGCGGTTGCGCCTTCGGCCTCGGGACGAGAATCCCGACGTCTCCCGCGAGGGTCGAGGCGTGTTTGGGCGACGGTGCGGGCGGAGTCAACGGGGAAGGCGCGGGGGTGTCGCCTATAGCTTGTCGCCAACGTCGATCGCGGCGCCCCTGATCTTTCAACCGTCATCCTCGGACTTGTTCCGAGGATGACGATCTAAAATAGAACGGGTGGAAACGCCCTCAGGCCGTCAGCAGGCGCGGCAGTTTGAAGGTCACCGTCTCGCGGGCCTCGACCAGTTCCTCGACGGTGACGTCGTAGCGCGTGGCCAGGGCCTCGATCACGCCCTGGACCAGGTCCTCGGGCGCCGAGGCGCCGGCGGTGAGGCCCACGCGGGACACGCCCTCGAACCACGACCAGTCGATGCCGCGGGCGTCGTCGATCAGCCGGGCGTCCCGGGCGCCGGCCCGCTTGCCGACTTCCATCAGCCGCACCGAATTGGACGAGTTCCGCGAGCCGACCACCAGGATCAGCTCCGAGGCGCCGGCCAGCAGCTTCACCGCCTCCTGGCGGTTGGTGGTGGCGTAGCAGATGTCTTCCTTGTGCGGGGCGGCGATGCCCGGGAAGCGCTGCTTGAGCAGGTCGACCATCTCGGCGGTGTCGTCGACCGACAGGGTGGTCTGGGTGAGGAAGGCGACGTTGGCCGGGTCCTTGGGGACCCAGGCGCGGGCGTCGTCGATGTCCTCGATCAGGGTCACGGTCCCCTCGGGCAGCTGGCCCATGGTGCCGACCACCTCGGGGTGGCCGGCGTGGCCGATCAGCACGATCTCGCGCCCGGCGTCGAAATGCTTCTGGGCCTCGACGTGGACCTTGGAGACCAGCGGGCAGGTGGCGTCCAGATAGACCATCTCGCGGGCCTTGGCCGCGGCCGGCACCGTCTTGGGCACGCCGTGGGCCGAGAACACCACCGGACGATCGTCCGGCGCCTCGTCCAGTTCCTCGATGAACACCGCGCCCAGGGCCTTCAGCCGGTCGACGACGTGGCGGTTGTGGACGATCTCGTGGCGCACATAGACCGGCGCGCCGAACTTCTGGATCGTCCGCTCGACGATCTGGATCGCCCGGTCGACGCCGGCGCAGAAGCCGCGCGGACTGGCCAGCACCACGCTGAGTTCGCGGCGGCCGGGGCTGGAGATGGGCGAGTGGGCGTTCATGGCGCCGAACCTAAGGGTTCCGAGCCCCCCGCGCCAGCGTCCGGCCGCCCCCTGGACGAAAAGTCCGCCGCATCCTGTTGAAACCTGCTGTACATTGCGACGTCACGCATATGCCTTTATCAGGCTCCATGACGCTGGCGGGGATTTCCCGCTCAAGCTTTCCTTCTCGAACCGGACGTTTCATGCGCCGCAACCTTTCCGTCGCCCTCAGCGCCCTGATGGCCCTCTCGATCGCCGCGACGGCGACGACCGTTCACGCCCAGCAGGGCGGGCGTCCCGGCGGCGGTCAAGGCGGCGACGACGACCAGGCCGCCAAGAAGAAGAAGCGCGACGACGAGTGGAACCAGCCCAAGGCCCCGCTGGCCCAGCTGCGCAACGCCGGCCCGTGCCCCTATGTGAAGGTGCTGTACGACGCCAGCCGCTATGTCGAGTTCAAGGACGGCAAGGAATCGGCCGCCCAGGCGATGTACACCGGCGAGATCCAGGGCCTGTCCTCGGGCTGCGCCTACAAGAGCAACGACCCGATCAAGATGCAGGTCCAGATGCTGTTCGAGATGGGGCGCGGTCCCCAGGCGACCAGCGACCAGAAGACCTATCGCTATTGGGTCGCGGTGACCGAGCGCAACAAGAGCGTCCTGGCCAAGGAATATTTCGACCTGCCGGTGAAGTTCGCGCCGGGCCAGGATCGCGTCTATGTGAACCAGACCCTGAACACCATCACCATCCCGCGCGCTGACGAAAAGGTCAGCGGCGGCAATTTCGAGGTCCTGATCGGCTTCGACGTGACCCCGGAAATGGCCGCCTTCAACCGTGACGGCAAGCGCTTCCGCGTCAACGCCGGCCAGACCCAGCAGGCCCAGACCCAAACCGGAAACACGCCCAAGCCATGAGTGATTTGAAGCGGTCCCTGAGCGAGGCGGCCGCGGCCGCCTTCCAGGCCGCCGGACTGTCCCCCGACTTCGGTCGCGTCACCGCGTCCGACCGGCCCGACCTGGCCGACTTCCAATGCAACGGGGCCCTGGCGGCCGCCAAGAGCGCCAAGCGCAATCCGCGCGAGATCGCCGTGCAGGTCGTCGACATCCTGAAGACCGACCCGCGCCTGGCCTCCGTCGAGATCGCCGGCGTCGGCTTCATCAACATGCGCGTCAGCGACGACGCCCTGGCCGCCCGCGCCAACGAGATCGCCGCCGACCCGCGCGCCGGGGCCGAGCCCCTGGCCAATCCGCGCCGGGTGCTGGTCGACTACGCCGGCCCGAACGTGGCCAAGCCGATGCACGTGGGCCACCTGCGCGCCTCGATCATCGGCGAGTCGGTCAAGCGCCTGTACCGCTTCCGCGGCGACGACGTGGTGGGCGACGCCCACTTCGGCGACTGGGGCTTCCAGATGGGCCTGCTGATCAGCGCCATCATGGAGGAGGACGCCTTCATCCGCGCCCTGCTCGAGCGCCTGGTCGAGGCCCCGCGCGGCTTCTCCAAGGCCGACGAGGAAAAGGTGATGGCCGAGTTCGCCCAGCGGGTGTCGCTGGAGGACCTGGACCGCATCTATCCGGCCGCCTCGGCGCGCCAGAAGGAAGACCCCGAGTTCAAGGAGCGGGCCCGCAAGGCCACCGCCGAACTGCAGAACGGCCGCTTCGGCTACCGCCTGCTGTGGCGTCACTTCGTCAACATCAGCCGCGTGGCCCTGGAGCGCGAATTCCACGCCCTGGGCGTCGACTTCGACCTGTGGAAGGGCGAGAGCGACGTGCAGGACCTGATCGCCCCAATGGTCCGCCAGCTGGAGGTCAAGGGCCTACTGGTCGACGACCAGGGCGCCCGGATCGTCCGCGTGGCCCGTCCCGGCGAGACCAAGAAGAAGAAGCTGCCCGACGGTTCGGTGGTCGAGGTCGAGAGCCCCGACCCGCTGCTGGTCGTCTCGTCGGAAGGCTCGGCCATGTACGGCACGACCGACCTGGCCACGATCCTGGACCGCCGCAAGAGCTTCGACCCGCACCTGATCCTCTACGCCGTGGACCAGCGCCAGGCCGACCACTTCGAGCAGGTGTTCCGCGCCGCCTACCTGGCCGGCTACGCCGAGCCGGGCGGTCTGGAGCATATCGGCTTCGGCACCATGAACGGCAGCGACGGCAAGCCGTTCAAGACCCGCGCCGGCGGGGTGCTCAAGCTGCACGACCTGATCGAGATGGCCCGCGAGAAGGCCCGCGAGCGCCTGCGCGAAGCCGGCCTGGGCGCCGAGCTGTCGGACGAAGCCTTCGAGGACATCGCCCACAAGGTGGGCGTGGCCGCCCTGAAGTTCGCCGACCTGCAGAACTTCCGCGGCACGTCCTACGTCTTCGACCTGGACCGCTTCACCAGCTTCGAGGGCAAGACCGGCCCGTACCTGCTGTACCAGTCGGTCCGCATCAAGAGCATCCTGCGCAAGGCGGCCGAGCAGGGCCTGTCCTCGGGGGCGGTGATCGTCGGCGAGCAGGCCGAGCGTGACCTGACCCTGCTGCTGGACGCCTTCGAAGGCGCCCTGTCGGAGGCTTACGACAAGAAGGCCCCCAACTTCATCGCCGAGCACGCCTACAAGCTGGCCCAGACCTTCTCGAAGTTCTACGCCGCCTGCCCGATCCTCGGCGCCGACGATCCGGCGATCCGGGCCTCGCGCCTGGCCCTGGCCGAGACGACGCTGAAGCAGCTGGAACTGGCCCTGAACCTGCTGGGCATCGACGCTCCGGAACGGATGTAAGATCCGCCGGGGCGCTCGAAGTCCTCGAGCGCCCCGGACGGACTTCAGCTTTTCTCGGGGACGACCGATGAAAAGCAGGCCTTCGCGCTCTTGACCGCCAGCGCCCGCTCCCGCATCCCCGCGCCATGGCCGTCTACACCGACATCACCGACGACGAACTCGCCGCCTTCCTGGCCGACTACGACCTGGGTCAGGCCGTGGCGTTCAAGGGCATCGCCGAGGGGGTGGAGAACTCCAACTTCCTGCTGGAGACCGAGACCGGCCGGTTCATCCTCACGGTCTACGAGCGACGCGCCAAGCCGGAGGACCTGCCCTATTTCCTGGACCTGCTGACCTGGCTGGCCGACCGCGGCTATCCCAGCGCCAAGCCGATCGCCGACCGTTCGGGCGCCACGCTGAAGACCGTCCGCGGCAAGCCCGCCGCCCTGGTCGAGTTCCTGCCCGGCCTGTCGGCCCGCCGCCCGACCATCGCCCACTGCCGCGAGGCCGGCGAGGGCCTGGCCTGGCTGCACCTGGCCGGCGAGGGCTATCCGGCCCGCCGCGCCAACGACCTGGGCCAGCCGCACTGGGCCCCACTGTTCTCCAAGCACCGCCAGGCCGCCGAGGGCCTCAAGCCCGGCCTGGCCGCGACCATCGACAAGGACCTGGCCGAGCTGGCCCTGTCGTGGCCGCGCGGCCTGCCGTCGGGCGTGATCCACGCCGACTATTTCCCGGACAACGTCTTCTTCAAGCCGGACGGCAAGTTCGCGGCGGCCATCGACTTCTACTTCGCCTGCGACGACGCCTTCGCCTACGACATCGCCGTGACCCTGAACGCCTGGTGCTTCGAGTCCGACGGCAGCTTCAACATAACCGCCGCCCGGGCCCTGATCGCCGGCTACGAGCGCCGCCGGCCGCTGAGCCCGGCCGAGCGCGACGCCATCCCGATCCTGGCGCGCGGCGCGGCCATGCGCTTCTTCCTGACCCGCCTGGCCGACTGGGGCGCGACCCCGGCCGGGGCAATGGTCAAGCCGAAGGACCCGCTGGAATACGAGCGCAAGCTGGCCGTGCACCGCGAGGGCCTCAGCCTGTTCGGGGCCGGCGCGTGACCCCCAAGCTGGTGATCTATACCGACGGCGCCTGCCGCGGGAATCCCGGCCCCGGCGGCTGGGGCGCGCTCTTGATGTACGGCGACAAGAAGAAGGAAATCTGCGGCGGCGAGCTGGCGACCACCAACAACCGCATGGAACTGATGGCCGCCATCCAGGCCCTGGAAGCGCTGAACAAGCCGACCAAGGCCGAGCTGCACACCGACAGCCAGTACGTGATGAAGGGCGTCACCCAGTGGATCCACGGCTGGAAGGCCAAGGGCTGGAAGACCGCCGACAAGAGCCCGGTCAAGAACGTCGACCTGTGGCAGCGCCTGGACACCGCCCGGGCCCGCCATGAGGTCGACTGGCGCTGGGTCAAGGGCCACGCCGGCCACGTCCACAACGAACGCGCCGACGAACTGGCCCGGCTGGGCATGCTGAAGGCCCTGGGCGAGCGGGCCTAGCCCGGCCGGGGACACGTCCGGTCGGGGACATGCCCTTGGGCGTGTCCCCATCAGCATTCACGGAGCCAGGCGTTGGGGACACGCCGCGAGGGCGTGTCCCCGTCACTACGCCGCCAGCACCCCAGGCTCCGCGCCGGTCGCGAAGGCCAGGCCCTCGTCCTCCCAGCCGGTGACGCCGCCGATCATCAGCTTCACGGGGCGGCCCAGGGTCGCCAGCTTCAGCGCGGCGCGGTCGGCGCCGTTGCAGTGCGGGCCGGCGCAATAGACGACGAACAGGGTGTCGGCCGGCCAGGTCGCCATGCGCGCGGCGTCGATCTCGGCGTGGCGCAGGTGGATCGCGCCCGGCACGTGGCGGCGGGCATAGGCCTCCGGCGAGCCCACCACGTGCAGCAGGACGAAGTCCTGTTCGCCGGCCTTCATGGCGGCGGCGACGTCGGAACAGTCGGTCTCCAGGGCGAGGCGGGCGGCGAAGTGGGCGGCGGCGACCGGGGACGCGGCGGCGGGGATGGCGGAAACAAAGCTCATGACGACCTCCTGAGTTGGCGAGGAAGACTTGCCCCGGACGGCCCTCCAGCGTTAGTTGGCAGGATAGACATCGACCGTAAAGATCATGCCAAACGTCACCGCCCCCGCCGGGCCCGCCAACCGCCGCGTCGTCGCCCTGGCCTATGACGGCCTGTGCACCTTCGAGTTCGGGGTGGCGGTCGAGCTGTTCGGCCTGCCCCGGCCCGAGATGGGTCCGGACTGGTACGCCTTCGCCACGGCGGCGATCGAGCCGGGACCGCTGCGCGGCCTGGGCGGGGTTCAGGTGGTGGCTGACGGCGGGTTGGAGCTGGTCGAGCAGGCCGGCACGATCATCGCCCCCGGTTGGCGCGGCGCCGACACGCCCGTTCCCCGGCCGCTGATCGACGCCCTCCAGGCAGCCCACCGCAACGGGGCGCGGGTGATGTCGATCTGCTCGGGGGTGTTCGTGCTGGCGGCGGCCGGCCTGCTGGCGGGTCGGCGGGCCACCACCCACTGGCGCTATGTCGACAAGCTGCGCGACCTCCATCCCGACATCGATGTGCTGCCCGACGTGCTCTATGTCGACGAGGGCGACGTCATGACCTCGGCCGGCAGCGCCGCCGGCCTGGACCTGGGCCTGCACCTGGTGCGCCGCGACTTCGGGCCGGAGGCGGCCAACACCGTGGCCCGGCGGCTGGTGATCCCGCCCCATCGCGACGGCGGCCAGGCCCAGTTCATCCAGCGGCCGGTGCCCGCCGCCCACGAGGCCTCGCGCCTGTCGCCGATCCTGGACCGCATGCGCGCCGACCTGGCCCGCGAGCACACGGTCAAGGCCCTAGCCGACGCGGCGGGCATGAGCCCCCGCACCTTCCTGCGCCGCTTCGAGGCCGCCACCGGCACGACGCCCGCCCGCTGGCTGCTGGCCGAACGCCTGGCCCGGGCCCGCGACCTGCTGGAGACCACCCCCTTCGGCGTCGAGCAGATCGCCCAGGCCGTCGGCTTCGGCGCCCCAGCCCTGCGGCATCACTTCAGGAAGTCGCTGGCGACGACGCCCCAGGCCTACCGGGCGCGGTTCGGGGGGTAGGGCGGCGCACCCTTCCGCCGCCCCCGGCCCACGGCTAAGCTTGCCGCGCGAAGCGTATCGAGGGGTCGTTACCGATGAAGTTCTTGTTCCGGACCGTTCCGGTGGTCGCCGTCCTGGCCGGCGCCGCGCTGGCCGCCTGCGACCAGACCCCGCCGCCGGTCGAATTGACCGGCAAGGTCAAGGAGGTCGTCGATCGCACCAAGACCACCCAGGCGACCTACGCCGTCTACAATTGGAACGAGGAGTCACGCAGCGGAACCCCGGTCCTGGAATGGGGGGCGGAATTCCACTCGGGCGACAAGCATCGGGTGGAGACGCCGCGAGATCGCGTGATCGCCGACTGCAAGGCGCAAACCGGAGCGGCGCTGTCGTTGACCACGGGCAAGACGGTCGAAGGCCCCTTCGTGGCCCGCGCCGCCTGCGGCATCAACACCAACAAAGCCTTCCTGGCGATCGCCTGGCAGGGGCAGGTCAAGACGCCGTTCGGGACGGCCGACCATGTCCGCCTGGTCGATAAGGACGACATCCGCACCTACGACGTCACGCAGGCCGGCGTGATCGTGCGCTCGACCTACGCCCAGAACAGCCCCGAGGGCCGGCTCGGTCTGTCGTCGGAGGCGGTCAGCGTCCTCTCCGAACTGCCGGCTACGGACATGTTCGACAAGGCCTCGCTGGTCAGGAGCTATGTTCCAGACCGCTTCAAGACGGCGCCGAACCTCAAGGCGCGCTCCTCCATCTCCAGAGGCCCTGGACTCCATTGCCAAGCTTCGAGCGATCCCGGCATATCCGCGACATGAGTATCGACAAGACCACCGCCGTGGGGATTTCCAAGCTCCTGTCGTTCTGGCTGCGGCATCGCCCCGACGAGGGCGACCTGGTCCTGGACGGCGAAGGCTGGACGTCGGTCGAAGCCGTGCTGAAGGCGCTGGAGAAGGCCGGCCGGCCCGCCTCCCCGGAAGCCCTTCGGCACGTCGTGGACACCAGCGAGAAGAAGCGCTTCGAACTCTCCCCGGACGGCGCGCGCCTGCGGGCCCGGCAAGGCCATTCCGTCGAGGTGCAGGGCGATTGGGTCGCCGCGCCCCCGCCCGAGGTGCTGTTCCACGGCACGGTCGAGCGCTTCCTGCCCGCCATCCGCCAGGAGGGCTTGCGACCGATGGCGCGGCATCACGTCCACCTGTCGCCGGACATCGACACCGCGCGCCAGGTGGGCGGCCGGCGGGGCGACGCCGTCATCCTGCGGGTGCTGAGCGGCGAGATGGCGCGCGCCGGCCACGCGTTCTTCCGGACGGGGAACGGGGTCTGGCTGGCCGCGGCCGTGCCGCCGGAGTTCCTGGAAAACGCCTGAGCGGCGGCGGCCCAGACCGACACAACATCACCCGTCCGCAACGAACCGGCCGCGAAATGACCTTGGTCGCGCCGTTGCGAAGTCGGGTTCGGATCCCAATCTCTCTTTCGACGCGGACAACCCGGCTCCTCCCCCCGGCCGGCCCCAGCGTCCTGTAAGCGCAGCGCCCGTGCCCTCCCCCCTCGGCACGGGCGCTGTTTGCGTTCAGGGCCTGGCCAGACCTTTTCTTGGCAAGCCCGACCTTGGTCGGCGTCTGTTTTCCCTGGTAACGCTACCACGTCGCGCTATCCTGCGGCCCGACACCCTCGCCCGTCCCGAGAGCGGAGGGTCGCGCGGGAGTGAGACGATGATGCGAGCCCTGGCTTGCGCCCTGATCCTGCTGTCCGGCGGAACGCCCTGCGCGGCCCGGGCCGAGGCGGCCCGACCGCCCATCGTCTCGGTCTCGCACCTGGCGGTCCACGCGGCCGACCCGGCCAGGAGCGAGGCCTTCTACGTCAAGGGCCTGGGCGCGGTGAAGGGGCCCGATCCCGAGAACCCGGCCGGCGCGCGCTACTATTTCAGCCCGACCCAGTTCGTCGAGGTGCTGCCCCTGCCGCCGGGTCCGTCCCGGATCGACCGGCTGGACCACGCCGCCTTCAACACCCCCGATGCGGAAGGCCTGCGCCTGTACCTTGAGGCCAAGGGCGTGACCGTGCCGGCCAAGGTCGAGACCGGCGCAGACGGCGAGCGCTGGTTCGACGTGACCGATCCCGAGGGCGTGAAGGTCCAGTTCGTCCAGCCGCCGGCCAAGCCGCCCGCGATCGCGGTCAATCCGCTGTCCAGCCGGATCATCCACGTGGGCTTCATCGTCCACGACCGGGCCAAGGCCGACGCCTTCTATCGGGGCGTCCTGGGCTTCCGGCCCTACTGGTTCGGCGGCATGAGCGACGACAAGCCCAGCTGGGTGTCGCTGCAGGTTCCCGACGGTTCGGACTGGCTGGAATACATGCTGGTCGCCCCGCCAGACGGCCGGGGTCCGCCGCCCGGCATGAGCCAGGCCACGGCCGGGGTGCTGGACCACTTCTCGCTGGGCGTGCCCGACACGCGGCTGGCCTACACCCTACTGTGGAACGGCGACCGCCTGGAGGGCCAGAAGGAGACGCCCAAGATCGGCCGCGACGCCAAGTGGCAGCTGAACCTGTTCGACCCCGACGGCACGCGGGCCGAGATCATGGAGTTCCACGCCATCGGCAAGCCCTGCTGCTCGCCGTTCACCGCCGACGATCCGAAACCCTGACCGGCCAGCCGAAGGAGCCCTCCATGCCCAGCCGCCCTTCCCGACGCGATCTGATCGCCGCCGCCGGCGTCGCCGCCGCCCTCGCCCCGGCCGCCGCAAAGGCCCAAGCCCAGGAGCCCGCCATGCCCGCCTCCGACAAGATCGGTTTCGCCATCGTGGGCCTGGGCAAGCTGAGCCTGAACCAGCTGATCCCGGCCCTGAAGATCGCCAAGGGGGCCAGGCTGGCCGCCGTGGTCAGCGGCCATCCGGAGAAGGCCAAACGAGTGGCCGCCGAGAACGGCCTGCCCGCAGACGCGGTCTACGGTTACGACGACTACGACCGCATCGCGAAGGACCCGCGCATCCAGGTCGTCTACATCGTGCTGCCCAATTCGATGCACGCCGAGCACACGATCAAGGCCTTCAAGGCCGGCAAGCACGTGCTGTGCGAGAAGCCGATGGCCACCACCCTCGCCGACGCCGAGGCGATGATCGCCGCCGCCAAGGCCGCCGACCGCCACCTGATGATCGCCTATCGCTGCCACTACGAGGCCCAGAACCTGGACGTCATGCGCCGCCTGCGGACGCGGTCGATGGGCAAGGTCCGGCAGATCAACACCACCATGGGCCGGCAGGCCGACCTCTCCGACCCGTCGGACGTCTGGCGGCTGGACGGCAAGATGTCGGGCGGCGGGGCCCTGGGCGACATGGGCGTCTACGGCGTCAACGCCGCCCGCTACCTGCTGAACGAGGAGCCGGTCGCGGTCCAGGCCTGGGCCCAGACCGACCGGTCCGATCCCCGGTTCAAGGAGACCGAGGACCTGATCAACTGGCAGTTCCGCTTCCCCTCGGGCGTGATCGCCAACGGCTCGACCTCGTTCGCCTACGCCCCGACCATGGCCTTCGAGGTGATCTGCGAGCAGGGCCGGCTGGTCGCCGACCCGGCGGCCTTCTACGGCGGCAACCGCCTGACCGTGGTCAAGGGCGGCCAAGCCCTGCCGCCGGTCCCCGCCCCCGCGGGCGACCAGTTCGCCCGCGAGATGGACTGGATGGCCGACGTGGTGCGCGGCAAGGCGCCGATGGTCTCGCCCGGCGAGGAGGGCCTGCAGGACATGCGCCTGATGCAGGCGATCCTGGAGTCGGCGGCCAAGGACGGTGCGACGGTGAAGACCGACTGGGGGTACAGGCGGGCGGTGGACCCGGCCGGAGTGGTGGACGTGGCGAAGGCTTGACCGACCGGGGACATGCGCTCGCGCGTGTCCCCAAATCTGGCAGTGCATCTGGTGGGGACACGCCCAAGGGCATGTCCCCGGTCGGCGTTACGTCCCCCGCAGCAACCGCCACCAGCTCTGCGCCAGCTCATCCAGCAACGGCTCCAGCGGCGCGGACGCCCGCTGCACCACCATCACATAGGACAGCCGCTCGAACTGGACGAGCTGCATCAGCATCCGCGTGCGCGCCGCCGGCAGGTCTTCCGCCGGGAACCGGCCCAGATAGTTGGGCATGGCGTCGATGAACAGGTTGATGAAGCGCAGGTAGTCGTCGGCCAGGTCGGGGTCGGCGACATTGGCCTCGGTGGCCACGGCCAGCAGGTTGCGGCGCTCGTCGGTCTGCTCGGCCATGCCCTGGGCCAGCCAGGCGCGAACCTCTTCCAGGCTGGGATCCGGGATCGCGTCCAGCGCCGCGAAGGTAGCCTGGATGTTGGGGACCAGCCGGTCGCCGATGGCGTTGGCCACGTCCTCCTTGTTGCGGAAGTGCAGATAGAAGGTGGCGCGGTTGGCGCCGGCCTCGGCGGCGATCTGCTCGATCGTCACGGCGCGAAAGCCTCTCCGGCCGAAGAGCGCGACGGCGGCGTCGATCAGCCGCTCGCGGGTCAGCTGGCGCTGGGCCTCGCGCAGGCCGCCCGTCTTCTCCACCGCCGCTCTCGCCAAACCGTCCTCCGTCGCGCCTAGGGCTGGGGACAGGCGCATGCGCCTGTCCCCTTCAGCAAACTGCCATGCGCCCGGATTCGACGCCAGTCGATTGACACGACACCTGTCGTCTGAACTACTCGATCCCAGCCACGCGGCGGAGCTCGCGGGCCGAAAAGGGAGGAAGCGCATGGCCATGCAGCTCGTCAGCGAGACCGCCATGGACGGGATCGAGGGGCCCGGCGCCCCCACCCTGTTCCCCACCCTCGACGGGGTGGACCTGTCCAACATCGAGCAATTCACCCGCGGCCAGCCCTATGGCGACTTCGCCAGGCTGCGGGCCCAGGCCCCGGTGATGTGGCATCCCGAGCCCTATGGCGGCCCGGGCTTCTGGGCGATCACCCGCCACGCCGACATCATGGCGGTCGAGGCCGATCCCCAGACCTTCTCGTCGCGCAAGGGCGGCATCCTGATGGCGCACGGCGATCCGCAGAAGCGCCACGCCCTGCTCTACCGCGCCTCGATGGACACCATGATCAACCTCGACGGCGCCGAGCACATGCAGCTGCGCCGCGAGCACATGCCCTACTTCACCCCGGCCTATCTGCGCGCCCTGACCGAGACCGTCCGGGCCGAGATCGGCCGGCTGCTGGACGAGATGGCGCCCCTGGGCCGCTGCGACCTGGTCGAGATGTTCTCGTCCAAGCTGCCGCTCTTCACCCTGTGCGAGATCCTGGGCGTGCCGGCCGAGGACCGCGGCAAGTTCCTGAAGTGGATGCACTATCTGGAGATGGCCCAGGACCTGGCCCTGAAGCAGGCCCTGGCCCCGATCACCCCGACGCTGGAACTCATGCAGTTCGTCCAGGACTTCAACACCAACGTCGAGGAGATGTTCGAGTACGGCCGCACCATGCTGCTCAAGCGCCGGGCCGATCCTCAGAACGACCTGATGAGCGCCATCGCCCGCGCCCAGGTGGACGGGACCCTGCTCAGCGACGAGTACCTGGACGGCTCGTGGCTGCTGATCGTCTTCGCCGGCAACGACACGACGCGGAACACCCTGTCGGGCACCATGAAGCTGCTGACCGAGTTCCCGGACCAGAAGGCCCGGCTGGTCGCCGACCCGTCGCTGATGACCGGGGCGGTCAACGAGTTCATCCGCATGGTCAGCCCGGTGATCTACATGCGCCGCACAGCCACCCGCGACACCGAGATCGCCGGCCAGGCCATCCGCGAGGGCGAGAAGGTGGTCATGTACTACGGCGCGGCCAACCGCGACGAGGCGGTGTTCGCCGATCCCGACCGGCTGGACATCACCCGGCCCAACGCCGACAAGCACATCGCCTTCGGCTACGGCCCGCACGTCTGCATCGGCAAGCGCGTGGCCCAGATCCAGCTGGAGGAGGCCTACCGCCAGATCCTGGGCCGCTTCCCCGACATCCGCTGGACCGGCGGGATCGACATCGCGCCCAACAACTTCGTCCACGCGATCAGCAAACTGGAGGTCGAGTTCACCCCGGGCGGGCGGGCCTGAGCATGGCCCTGACGCGCGGGGACGATTATCCGATCCACCAGACGGCCGAGCCGGTGGCCTATGCCGGCACCGACCGCAATTTCTACGACCGCTACTTCTTCAACGGCTACGAGGCGACAGGCGACGGCGACGCGATGTTCGCCGCCGCGTTCGGGGTCTATCCGCACCTCAACATCGCCGACGCCGCCTTCTGCTGGATGAAGGACGGCCGCCAGGTGAACCTGCACGCCAGCCGCTGGCTGGAGATGGAGCGGATGGACCTGTCGGTGGGCCCCATCGCCATCGAGGTGCTGGAGCCGCTGCGGCGCCTGCGGATCACGGTCGAGGCCCCCGACCAGCGGATCAGCGCTCAGATCACCTTCGAGGGCCGGTCGTTCCCGATCGAGGAGCCGCGCTTCACCCGCCGGGTCGGGCCGCGCACCCTGTTGGACTACACCCGCCTGACCCAGAACGGCCGCTACGAGGGCTGGGTCGAGGTGGACGGCGTGCGCCACGACGTCTCCGGCTTCGTCGGCACCCGCGACCGCTCGTGGGGCGTGCGGCCGATCGGGGCGCGCGATCCGCAGGAGATGGCCCCGCAGGTGCCGCCGCAGTTCTTCTGGCTGTGGACCCCGTGCGTCTTCCCGGACGGCGACTTCTTCTTCCACACCAATGACGACGAGCACGGCCGGGCCTGGAACCGGCGGGCGGTCTGGGCGCCGCTGGGCTCGGAACGCGACGGGGTCACCGACTTCGACACGGTCAGCTACTCCATCGACTGGCGCTCCGGTACGCGACACGCCGACTTCGGCATGATCAGCCTAGGGGGCGGCAACGAGATCACGCTCGAGCCCCAGGCCGAGTTCTTCATGCTGGGCCTGGGCTACGGCCATCCGGTCTGGGGCCATGGGCTGAACCACGGCCGGCTGAAGGTCGAGCGCGAGGACCTGGTCCTGGCCGACCTGGACCGCACCCTGCCCTTCCACCTGCACGTCCAGGCCCTGGTGAACGTGACTTGGCGGCGTCCGGACGGATCCAAGAGAGCCGGGCGCGGGGTATTCGAGCAGTTGGCCCTGGGCCCGCACACGCCCTCGGGCTTCAAGTCGATCCTGGACATGGCGCCATGAGCGGGCTGCAGGCCGGCCTCGAGGCCTACCTCACCGACCTGTGGGGCGCGCCGACCTCGGTGAGCAACCTCTCGCGCATCCCCGGCGGGGCCAGCCGCGAGACCTATCGTCTGGACGCCGACACCGGCGGCGTCACGCGCGGCATGATCCTGCGGCGCGACCCGCCGGGCAGCCTGATCGAGACCGACCGCCGGCTGGAGTTCCTGGCCTACCGCACCGTCCACGGCCACGTGCCCGTCCCCCAGGCCGTCGCCCTGGAGGAGGACGGCGGGCCGCTTGACCGGCCGTTCTTCCTGATGGAGCGCATCGACGGCGGGACCGTGCCCTCGCCGTTCGTGTTCGATCCCTACGCCGAGCACGCCGCCACGCTGGGCGCGCAGTTCTTCACCACCCTGGGCAGGCTGGCCGCCCTGCCGCACGAGGGGACGCCGATCCGCGAGGTCGCCGAGGCCCCCGCGCCGGAGGACTGCTGGCGCATCGCCCTCGACCACTGGTCCGGCGTGATCGAGGCCGACGAGCAGCATCCGCAGCCGATCGTCCGCGCCGCCGTCCGCTGGCTCTATCGCCATCCGCCGCCGCCGGCCCAGCGGGTGTCGATCGTCCACGGCGACTACCGCACCGGCAACTTCATGCACGATGGGGCCGGGACGATCCTGGCGATCCTGGACTGGGAGATGGCCCATCTGGGCGACCCGATCGAGGACCTGGGCTGGGCCTTCGACCCGCTGTGGAACCACTTCGATGAGAACCGGGTCGCGGGCCTGGTCCCGCAGGCCGAGGCCATCGCCCTGTGGGAGGCGGCCAGCGGCCTGAAGGTCGATCCGCAGGCCCTGGCCTGGTGGTCGCTGTTCAACGCCGTGAAGGGCCAGGCGATCTGGACCTCGGCGGCCAAGGAGTATCGCGACGGCGGCTTCACCGACCCGATCCTGGCGATCTCCGGCTGGTACACCGCCCGGCGGCACGACGTGATCCTGGCCAGGCGCCTGGCCCAGTTGGAGGGGATCTGATGACCCCGGCCCTGCCCGACATCCTGCGCGGCAACTTCATGGCCCTGGCCATCCCCGGACCGCCCGAGCAGCAGGGCGAGTTCATGACCGGCCGCGTCGGGGTGATCGCCCTGCTCTCGCTGCTGGCCGCCCAGGAGGTGGAGCGCGGGACCCAGGCCCGGGTCTGGGAGAACGCGGCCATCGCCGCCGTCCTGGCCAAGGCGGCCGAGACCTACGGCGTCCAGTACGCCGAGATCGCTTCGACGGGGCCCGTCGACCTGTCGCTGGAAGCCCTGGACCGCGCCAACGCCGCCCTGCGCCGGGGGCTGATCGCCCTGCACGAGGCCGTGGAGGCGGCCGGCGACCTCCTGCGGCACAAGATGATCGTGGGGCTGTACGGCCAGATGGCCGAGCGACGGAACCTGGAGCTGCCGCCGTTGCCGGCGCGGTAAATTTTCCTCCCCCGTGGAACGGGGGAGGAGAAACTTCGGCTCATATCCCTCATGAGCCCTAGCCAAGTTCGCGCCTGCGCCCCATCTGCCACGCGCGGCTTCGCTCCGGGAGGGGGCGGACGCAGCCCAGGAATCCCATGGCGATCATTTCCGTTTCCGGTCTGACCAAGACCTATGCTTCCGGCCATCAGGCCCTGAAGACCGTCGATCTCGAGATTCGGAAGGGCGAAATCTTCGCCCTCCTGGGTCCCAACGGGGCCGGCAAGACCACGCTGATCAGCATCATCTGCGGCATCGTCAATCCCAGCACCGGCGTCGTCACGGCCGACGGCCACGACGTGGTCAAGGACTACCGCGCCGCCCGGACCAAGATCGGCCTGGTGCCCCAGGAGTTGAACACCGACGCCTTCGAGACCGTCTGGGCCACCACCCGGTTCAGCCGCGGCCTGTTCGGCAAGCCCCGCGACGACGCCCATATCGAGAAGGTCCTGCGCGACCTGTCGCTGTGGGACAAGAAGGACGCCAAGATCATGACGCTGTCGGGCGGCATGAAGCGGCGGGTGATGATCGCCAAGGCCCTGAGCCACGAGCCGACCATCCTGTTCCTGGACGAGCCCACCGCCGGCGTCGATGTCGAGCTGCGCCGCGACATGTGGGAGATGGTCCGCAAGCTGCGCGAGAGCGGCGTCACCATCATCCTGACCACCCACTATATCGAGGAGGCCGAGGAGATGGCCGACCGGATTGGGGTGATCAGCAAGGGCGAGATCATCCTGGTCGAGGACAAGGACGTGCTCATGCGCAAGCTGGGCAAGAAGCAGCTGACCCTGCAGCTGCAGAGCCCGCTCACGGCCGTGCCCGCCAAGCTGTCGGACTACGCGCTGGAGCTGGCCGCCGACGGCCACGAGCTGATCTACACCTTCGACGCCCAGGCCGAGGAGACCGGCATCGCCGGCCTGCTGCGCCGGCTTTCGGAGGAAGGCGTCGACTTCAAGGACCTGCACACCAGCCAATCCTCGCTGGAAGAGATCTTCGTCAGCCTGGTGAGGGACGCGAAATGAACATCCACGCCATCCAGTCCATCTACCGCTTCGAGATGGCCCGCTGGTTCCGCACCCTGGCCCAGAGCGTGATCTCGCCGGTGCTGTCGACCAGCCTCTATTTCGTGGTGTTCGGCTCGGCGATCGGCTCGCGCATGCAGGCTATCGACGGGGTCAGCTACGCGGCCTTCATCATCCCCGGCCTGGTCATGCTGTCGCTGCTGGGCGAGAGCATCTCCAACGCCTCGTTCGGCATCTACATGCCCAAGTGGGCCGGCACGATCTACGAACTGCTCTCGGCGCCCGTGTCGTGGATCGAGACGGTGATCGGCTATGTCGGCGCCGCGGCGACCAAGTCGGTGTGCCTGGGCCTGCTGATCCTGGCCACGGCCCGGATCTTCGTGCCCTACGAGATCGCCCACCCGTTCTGGATGCTGGGCTTCCTGGTGCTGACGGCGGTGACCTTCAGCCTGTTCGGCTTCGTGATCGGGGTCTGGGCCACCGACTTCCAGAAGCTGCAGATCGTGCCGATGCTGGTGGTCACGCCGCTGACCTTCCTGGGCGGCAGCTTCTATTCGATCAGCATGCTGCCGCCGATCTGGCAGAAGATCACCCTGTTCAACCCGGTGGTCTATCTGGTCAGCGGCTTCCGCTGGAGCTTCTACGGCGTGTCGGACCTGAACCCGATCGTCAGCTTCGGCGCCACCCTGTGCTTCCTGGCCGCCTGCCTGACGGCGGTGTGGGCGGTGTTCAAGACGGGGTACCGGCTGAAGGTCTAGGACGACGAGAAACTGACCGGGGACATGCCCTTGTGGCGTGTCCCCAAGTTTCGCACGGAGCCTAGTCTTGGGGACACGCCGCAAGGGCATGTCCCCATCCGGTTCACCGCACCGTCAGCACCGCGCCCTCGACGGCCACGACCTGCACCTTCTGGCCCGCCGCCGGCGCCACCCCTTCGGGGGCCACGGCGGCCCATTCCTTGCCGTCGACGAACACCCGGCCCTTGCCGTTGGCGAAGCCGTCCAGCGCCTCGCCGTCGCGGCCGACCAGGCGCAGCGACGGGTCGTTAAGGTCGGGATTGCCGGCGTCCAGCACCGGCCGCAGGAACCGCCGGGCCAGATAGGTGGTGGCGATGGTCAGCACCGCGAACAGGCCCAGCTCCACCGGCGGGCCCGGCTGGACCGCCAGGGTCAGCAGGCCCACCAGCAGGGCGCTGGCGGCCGGCCACAGCAGCCAGCCGGTGCCCGTGGCCACCTCGACGGCCAGGAACACGGCCCCGACCGCCAGCCACACCCAGAACGGATGCGTCGCGTAGAACAGCATCAGGCCGTGCATGGCGTCAGCCTCCGCGCTTGGGCGTCGGCGGCACGGCCGGGCGCGCCCCGCCGTCGTCGCCGCCCAGGGTCTTGATCAGCTGGGCCACGCCGGCCACCGAGCCGGTCAGGCCGGCGAAGTCGGCCGGGACGATGACCGTCTTCTGCTGCGGGCTCTTGGCCAGTTCGGCGAAGGCCTCCACGTACTTCTGGGCGATGAAGTAGTTGATGGCGTTGACGTCGCCCTTGGAGATGGCCTCCGACACGAAGGCCGTCGCCTTGGCTTCGGCCTCGGCTTCCCGTTCGCGGGCCTCGGCGTCGCGGAAGGCGGCTTCGCGGCGCCCCTCGGCCTGCAGGATGGCCGACTGCTTCTGGCCCTCGGCGCGGGCGATCTGGGCCTGCTTCTCGCCCTCGGCCTCGGTGATCACGGCGCGGCGCTCGCGCTCGGCCTTCATCTGGCGGGCCATGGCGTTGGTGATGTCGGCCGGCGGCGTCAGGTCCTTGATCTCGATCCGCGCCACCTTCACGCCCCAGGGGCCGGTGGCGTGGTCGATGGTCGACAGCAGGCGGGTGTTGATCGCGTCGCGCTGGCTAAGCACCTCGTCCAGCTCCATCGAGCCGACCACGGTGCGCAGGTTGGTCTGGGCCAGCTGGGTGATGGCGTACATCAGGTTGTCGACCCGGTAGGCGGCCTGCGAGGCGTCCATCACCTGGATGAAGACGATGGCGTCGACCTTCACCGACACGTTGTCCTTGGTGATGACCTCCTGCTGAGGCACGTCCAGCACCTGCTCCATCATGTTCACGCGCCGGCCGATGCTCTCGACGAACGGGGTCAGGATGCTGATGCCCGGCTTGAGGGTGCGGGTGTAGCGGCCGAACCGCTCGACGGTGAACTCGCGCCCCTGGGGCACGATCTTGATGACGTTCACGACCAGGAAGATCGCCAGCGCCACGAGCACCAGCGGAACCAGATAAGACAGCACTTCAAGAGCCTCCCACAACCATTGGAAGGCAGCCTAGCGCCTGGCTCAGTTCTCCGCCACGGAATCCGGCGCCGCTTGGTCGGGCGAGGCGCGGGTCACCATCGACTTGGACAGCTTGGCGGCCAGGGCCTGGCCCTTGCGGGCCACCTGCTGCTCGGCCTCGCGGCTGGCCTCGTCGCACTGCGGGAACTGGCCCTGGCGGGCGGCGAAGCCGGTGTTGAACCGCTCGCGCAGCTGGGCGTCGAAGGCCTGGTCGGCCTTCTCCACCTCGGTCAGCCGGACCATGCGCGAGCGCCAGTACTGGTCGCCGCCGCCCTCGCAGACCTGCCGCAGGGCGTGGCTTTCGCCCAGGGTGAAGGCCAGGTCCAGCAGGGATTGCCGCTCGGTCGGCCCCCGGTCCTGGGCGACGGCGGCCCCGCCTCCGAACAGGACGGCGCAGGCGAGCAAGGCGTTGAGCGGCAGGCGTTTCATGGCCGGCACTATCTCCGCTGGCCGCGCCGTTGTCACGGTTCCGCGCGCCTCGCGCGAACCGTGCGGATGCACAAAAAGACTCGAACAGGCCTTGCGATGGCCACGGATCGGAGCGACCCTGTGGATAACGTGGGGAACAACACGCGCAGGGAGGCCGACATGGCTGAAGTGCATTACGGCGTGGTTCGCGTCGGAGAAACCTGGGCCATCATCGGCGACCAGCTGAGGGTGGGCGCGTACGCCACCCGCCGCCAGGCCGAGACCGCCGCCCGCCGCCTGGCCGAACAGGTCACCGGCGTGGGCCTGCCGGTCCGCATGCACCTTCAGGACGACCTGGGTCAGCTGCACCAGCCGACCCTGCTGAGCTAGGCCGCTTCCACGTCCCCATCGCCATCCCCGCCGTACAGGAAGCCCCGCACGGCCCTCCAGACCTGCACCAGCGAGGCCGCGAAGCCGATCACCGAGGCCACGACCTGGAACATCGCCCACACGGCCGTGGCCAGCGGGCTCTCGGTGAACAGCGAGACCAGCGGATAGATGATCTGGCTGACGGCGATCCGGAAGCCGGCATAGGCGGTGGAATATTCGATCACCGCCCCGCCGATGGCCGCCACGACCAGCACCGCCAGGACCGGAGCCCACAGCAGCGGCAGGACCAGCAGCAGGCCCAGGGCCGTGACCAGGCTCTTGGTCGCCAGGCCGGCCCGCGACAGCGCCGTGGCGCCGACCCCGTAGGCCATGGCCGCGCCCAGGAGGACGAAGGCGGTCGGCAGGATCCAGTCGGCCACGTCCACCAGGTCCAGCCCCGCCACCAGGCTGGCGCCGGCGGCGATGATCAGCGCCAGCAGGAAGCCGCCCAGCCACAGGGCGCTGTACTGGCCGAGGCGATGTCGGATGACGGCGCGGTCCCGCATGTCGTCTCTCCCCCAAGAGCACTGAGTTAACCAAGCGTCGCCGGACGGTGACTCGGAACCCGGCCGGCGTCGACAGGAAACTGATCGCCGCGTCGCGCGCTATCGTCTCGACGAGCTTGACTGGCCTCCAGGAGGCGACCATGGCCGACACCGCCGAAATGGCTGTCGCGAATACGATCCCCCCGCCGGGCTGCGCGGGCAACCGCCTGCTGGCCGCCCTGCGCCCCCATGACCTGGCGCTGCTGGCGCCGTACCTGTCGCCGATGACCCTGGCCGTCGGCCAGACCCTGTTCGAGGCCGGCGAGGACGTCGTGACGACGGTCCTGCCCTGCTATTCGACCATGGCCTCGCTGCTGGTCGTCACCCGTGACGGCGACGAGATCGAGGTCGCCTCGATCGGCCGCGAGGGCGCGGTCGGCGGCATCGTCAGCGCCGGCTTCAAGCCCGCCTACGGCCGGGCCGTGGTCCGCATCCCAGGCGCGGCCCTGGGCATCCCGACCAACCGGCTGGAGGAGGCCAAGCTGCGCTCGCCGGCCCTGGCCGACCTGTTCGCCCGCTACGCCGACGTGCTGCTGGCCCAGATGATGCAGTCCTCGGCCTGCAACGCGTTGCACAGCATCGACCAGCGCATGTGCCGCTGGCTGCTGTCGACCCACGACCGGGCCAACGACGCCACCATCCGCCTGACCCAGGAGACCCTGGCCGACATGCTGGGCGTCCAGCGCACCACGGTCACCGCCGTGGCCAAGGCCCTGCAGGACGAGGGCCTGATCCGCACCGGACGGGGCCGGATCGAGATCCTCGACCAGCCGAGACTGGAGCGCCGGGCCTGCGAATGCCACGCCCAGGTCGAGGCGCACTTCCAGCGGATGCTGCCCGAGGTGAAGGTCTGAGGGGTTTCGGCGGCGAACACCTGCCCCCTACGGATCGCTTCGCGATCGTCTTCCCCCGCAGGGGGAAGAGCTTTCAGCGAACGCGGCGCAAAGGCTCCGCCCCCTACGGGGGCGGACAGACCGCGTAGCGGTCAGGTGGGGCAAGTGGGTGAGCCACTACCCTTTCAACCCCGCCACCCGCCCGATCGCCGCCTCGGCCTCTTCCATGATCCGCCGCACGATCTCGCCCGCCGGCAGCACCTCGCGCACGCCCCCGGCGCTCTGGCCCATGGCGAAGCACGAGCGGTCCGGGTCCAGCCCTTCGATCTGGCCGCCGATGCCGCCCATGGCCCCGGCCTGGATCGAGGCGATGGCCTGCTGCGGGAAGGGCAGGATGTCGGCGGGGCGGGACTCCCAATCCTCGACCCAGGCGTTCTTGCGCACCCGCATCGGCTTGCCGGAATAGGAGCGGGTGCGGACGGTGTCCTCGTCGGACGCCTCGACCACCGCCTGGCGATAGAGATCGCCCGCATGGGCCTCGGCCGAGGCGATGAAGCGGGTGCCCATCCAGACGCCCTGGGCGCCCAGGGCCAGGGCGGCGGCCAGGCCGCGGCCGTCGAACAGGCCGCCGGCCGCCACCACCGGGATGTCGACCGCGTCCACCGCCTGGGCCACCAGCGGCAGGGTGCCGACCAGGCCGGTGTGGCCGCCGCCCTCGCCGCCCTGGCAGATCACCGCGTCGCAGCCGGCGGCCTGCGCCTTCACCGCGTGCTTCACCGCCCCGCACACGACCATGACCTTCAGCCCCGCCCCCTTCAGCTTCTCGATGATCGGCAAGGGCACGCCCAGGCCGGCGACGAAGGACGAGGCCCCGCCCTCGATGATCGCGTCGACAGAGGCGGTCAGGGCGTCGGGCGTGGCGGCCAGCAGGTCGACGCCGAACGGCTTGTCGGTCAGGTCGCGGACCTGGGCCATCTGCAGGCGGATGAAGTCGGGGCTGGTCCCGGCCATGCCCAGCACGCCGTAGCCGCCGGCGTTGGACACGGCCGCGGCCAGCTGGGCGTACGAGACCCCGCCCATGCCGGCCAGCAGGATCGGATGCTCGACGCCGAGCAGGTCGCACAGCGGGGTGTGCAGGGTCATTGGGGTCTCCTCCCGGGCTTTTGGGGCCGGATTTTCGGGGAGGATGGGCGCTTCTGCAGGGGGCGGAAAGCGTGCCGCGAGGGCAGGCGTGTCACGCTGGAGCTTCGTCCCTCCCCCTTGTGGGGAGGGTGGCCCTGGCGGAGCCAGGGTCGGGTGGGGTCAGCTGAATTTCAGGCGAGGCCGCAAGCCCCACCCACCGGCTTCGCCGGTCCCCCCTCCCCACAAGGGGGAGGGACAAGAGCGATATCTAGTCCCGCCGCAGGACTTCCGGCTGCGCCTCGGCTTCCGACGTCCAGAAGCAGGCCGCCATCGAGGTCAGGATCATCGCGATCAGGGCCAGCATGCCGCGCGGCGGCGTCAGGCCCACGATGTCTTGCGGGGTCATCTCTCGTTTCCTCTGGCGACGCCCGGATCTTTCGCCCGAGCTGTCGACAGGGAAAGCTTCTCACCGGCCCGAAGGTTCCGCAAGTCCCTTATTTATAACGGGAATTCGTGGACCCGGCCGTCCAGTTTTCGTCTTCCGTCAGAAGATCGAATAGGCCCCGTCGATCACGAAGGTGTCGCCCGAATGGTAGCTGGAGGCGTCGGAGGCCAGGTAGACGGCCACGCCGCCGAAGTCGGCCGGCTGGCCCCAGCGGCGGGCCGGCACGCGCGGGATCACCTTCTCGGCGAAGGCCGGGTTGTCCTGGGCGCCCTGTGTCATGTCGGTGGCGATCCAGCCGGGCAGGATGGCGTTGGCCCGCACGCCCCAGCGGGCGTGCTCGACGGCGACCGACTTCATCATCGAGATCACCGCCCCCTTGGTCGCCGCATAGGCCTCGTTGCGGGCCGCGCCCTCGATGGCGGCCAGCGAGGCGATCCCGACGATCGAGCCGCCCGGATCGCCGCCCTTGGCCCGCTCCACCATGTGCCGGCAGGCCTCGCGGAAGGTGAAGAACACCCCGTCCAGATTGACCGCCAGGGTCTTGCGGTAGGTCTCGGTCTTCATCTCCACGAAGCTGGGCGCGCCGTAGCCGACCCCGGCGTTGGCGAAGACGGCGTCGACCCGGCCGAGGGCCGCCACGGCCTCCTCCATGCCCTCGCGGACCTGATCCTCCTGGGAGACGTCGACCACCTGGGCCTTCACCCGAGTCCCGTGCTTCAGGAGCTCGACCTCGGCGGCCTGGTTGCGCTCGGCGTTGCTGCCCCAGATGACGATGTCGGCCCCGGCCTGGGCCAGGGCGGTGGCCATGCCCAGGCCGATGCCGCGATTGCCGCCGGTGACCAGGGCCGTGCGGCCGGTCAGGTCGAAGGGTTTGTAGGCCATGCGCGTTTCGCTCCCGAACGTTTGTTTGGATGGGAGCTGCTGAGGGGCGGAACGTCAAGGCTTCCGCGGCGAACACTTGCCCCCTACGGACCGCTTCGCGGTCGTCTTCCCCCGGAGGGGAAAGAGCAGCACCTGAAGGCTCCGCCCCCTACGGGGGCGGACAGATCGCGTAGCGATCAGGTGGGGGCAAGTCGGTGACCTACCTCGCCCCCGGCATCGTCCCCGGCCGGATGTACGGCAGCACGTGCGCCACATAGTCCGGCTTGCCCAGGGCCACGCCCTTGTGGCGCAGGATGTCGTAGGCGGTGACCAGGTGGAAATAGAACTGCGGCAGGGCCCAGTCGCGCAAGAACTGCTCGCCGGTCATGTCGAAGACGATGCCGTTGGGCATGACCAGCTCGATCGCCCGCTCGGCGGCGCCGTCGAAGGCGCTCTGCGGCGTCGCCGTCAGCTTGTCGACCGTCGCGGCGATCAGGGCCTTCAGCGCCGCGAAGTCCAGGGCGACCTCGGCCAGGTCGGGCGGCGTCTGGCCGGTCAGGCGCGCGAGCGTCTGGCGGGCCTGGTGGCAGCTGAACCGCACCTGGTCCGACAGCGGGAACATGTCGGGCGCCAGCCGAGCATCGATCAGGTCGGCCGGCTGGAGGCCCTGGGCGGCGGCGAACGCCTCGCCCTTGTCGAGCTGGCCCGACAGGTTGCGCAGCATCTGGGTGAAGGTGGGGACGGCCAGGGCGTGGAGAGTCATGGCGGAGGTCTCGATCGACGCGGACGGATTGGACCTACGTTAGCCCTATCGAAGGCTCATCCGATAGGGCGACTGAATGATCGCCGAGGTCACCAGCATCACCAGGAGGAAGAGGACGAACGCCGATCTTGTCAGCCAGAACAGCGCCCGCAAAAGTCCGTCCTTGGTGCGCCCGAACAGGATCATCCTGAGATGGCCTCGCACCATCTCGGGACCGGACGCCTTTGCATCGTGACGATAGCCGCCCTTGATGTTGTCGATCCCGACGACATGGGCGCGCCACAACGCCATGAGCATGAAGGCGAAATAGAAGGCCGCGAAGGTCCCGGTCAGGCGCTCCAGCGGCAGCCTTGCGAGTTGGGCCAGCATCCTCCTATTCCCCGAACCGCTCGAACGTCTCGGCGATCACCTCGCGCGTCACGTCCCACTCGACCATGGCCAGCGCCTCGTCCAGCGACACGAACCGCGCCTCGGCCGCGTCGTCGCCGGCCACCGGCTCGCCCGACACCCACCGCGCCGCGTAGTCGATCATCACATAGTGCCGCGTCGTCTCGCCGGTGGTGCGCGAGGTGAACAGGCCGTCGACCACATCGACCAGGCCCAGCAGTTCGGCCTGCACGCCCGTCTCCTCGGCCAGCTCGCGCAGGGCGGCGACGACCGTGGTCTCGCCGCGCTCCAGGCGTCCGCCGGGCAGGCTCCACTGGCCCAGGCGCGGCGGGGTGCCGCGCTTGATCAGCAGCACCTGGTCGCCGCGCAGGCAGATCACGCCGACGGTGGGGACGGGATATTCGGCGGCGGGCGCGGCGGGCTGGACGGCGGAAGCGGAAACCATGGCGCGCCTGATACGCCCCCGACGGGTCGGGTGGAAGGCCCCTCCGCCCGGGGACATGCCCTTGCGGCGTGTCCCCCATCAGTTCGCGCCGCGCCAAGACTTGGGGACACGCCGCAAGGGCATGTCCCCCGCTCCGCTATGGAAACCCGTCCTTCAGGTCAAAGCTCGAACTCACCCCCACCTGGGTCAGGCAATGGCCCAGCCAGTCGTCGGCCGCCTTGCGGCCACGCTCGCGCAGGTCGGTCAGGAAGCTCCACTCGGTGTCGAACTTGCTGCCCAGCGACAGGTCGGCCAGGGCCTTGTCGGCGGTGATGGCGTGCATCAGCATCCGCCGGTAGCGGCCGCGGGCGTTGTCCTTCAACAGGCCCTCGTCCAGCAGCTTGCGCACGAAGCCGATGGCCCGCAGCTCGCTGGCCAGGGCGGCGTTGAAGGTGATCTCGTTCAGCCGGTCCATGATCTCGCCCGGCGTCTTGGGCGTCTCCTCGCGGACGAACGGGTTGAGGCTGACCAGCAGGATGTCGTCGGGGGTGTCGTCGTAGAACAGCGGCCACAGGGGCGGGTTGGCCAGGAAGCCGCCGTCCCAGTAGGGCTCGCCGTCGATCTCCACCGCCTGGAACACCTGGGGCAGGCAGGCGCTGGCCATGATGTGACGGGCGGTCAGCTCGGTCTCGCGGAACACCTTGGCCTTGCTGGTGCGCACCTGGGTGGCGGCGATGTACAGCTTGATCGGCGAGCGTTCGCGCAGGGCCTTGAAGTCGATCTCGCCCTCCAGGGCGTCGTGCAGCGGGTTCAGGTTGAACGGGTTGAACTCGTAGGGGCTCATCGACAGGGCGAAGGTCTCGGCCAGCCGCCAGCCGGGACTGTTCTTGATCCAGTCGGCCCCGCCGGCGAAGGCGCTGGTCCAGATGCTGGTGTCGCCGAACACGTTGCGGCCGCCGTTGCGGTTGACCTGCTTCCAGAACCGCTCCAGTCGGGCCTTGGCCCCGTCCCGCCCGCCGTCGATCAGGCCCTGGGCCAGGCAGACGGCGTTCATCGCCCCGGCCGAGGCGGCGGTCACGGCCAGGATGTCGAGGTCTTCCTCCTCGAGCAGGCGGTCCAGCACGCCCCACTCGAACGCCCCGTGCGAGCCGCCGCCCTGCAGGGCCAGGCTGATGGGCTTGGGGCCCGAGGGCTTCTTCTTGAACGGACCGATGGGCATGCGGACTCCGTCATACGATCGGGGACATGCCCTCGCGGCGTGTCTCCATCAGCTAGCGCCGAGCCAGGACTTGGGGACACGCCCGAGGGCATGTCCCCGGCCGGGACTACTGCGCCGTCCAGCCGCCGTCGACGCTGAAGGCCGCGCCGTTGGCCGAGGCGCCGGCGTCGGACACCAGGTACAGCAGGATGCCGTTCAGCTGGTCGAAGGTGACGAACTGCTTGGTCGGCTGGGCGGCCAGGATCACGTCCTTCATCACCGCCTCCTCCGAGATCCCCCGGGCCTTGGCCTGGTCGACGATCTGGGCCTCGACCAGCGGGGTCTTCACGAAGCCCGGGCAGATGGCGTTGCAGGTGACGCCGAAGGTGGCCAGCTCCAGGGCCGCCGTCTTGGTCAGGCCCAGTATGCCGTGCTTGGCGGCGACATAGGCGGCCTTGAACGGCGAGGCCACCAGGCCGTGGGCCGAGGCGATGTTGACGATCCGCCCGCGCCCCTGCTCCTTCATGATCGGGATCGCCGCCCGCGTGGCGTGGAAGGCCGAGCTGAGGTTGATCGCGATAATCAGGTCCCACTGGTCGATCGGGAACTCCTCGATCGGGGCCACGTGCTGGACGCCGGCGTTGTTGACCAGGATGTCCAGCTCGCCGAACTCGGCTTTGGCGGCCTTGACCATGTCGGCGATCTGGTCGGGTTTGGTCATGTCGGCGCCGTGGTACAGCACCTCGACCCCGTGCTTCTCGGCCAGCTCGGCGCGGGTCTTCTCGATGGCGGTCATCTCGCCCAGGCCGTTCAGGACGATGTTGACGCCCTGGGCCGCCAGGGCGTCGGCCAGGGCGTGGCCGATGCCGCTGGTCGAGCCGGTCACGATGGCGACCTGCCCCTGCAAACCGAAATCCACGGCCATCGCGAGCTCCCTGACAATCCTGCCAAATTTGCTGCATCGCAGCATATAGCTCGCTGTTGCGATGAGCGAGCCCCTATAAATTCATCGGTAGATGAATTCAGGGCTGGAGGCGAGCGAAAACCCAGTCGGCCGGCGTGGAGAGGTCGGCGCGGTACTTGTAGCCGTCCAGGTCGAAGGCCTTGAGGTCGGCGGCCTTGTCGATGCGGTTGTCGATGGCGAAGCGGGCCATGCGGCCGCGGGCCTTCTTGGCGAAGAAACCCAGCACCCGCAGGGTGTTGCCCTTCTCTTCCTTGAAGTGGCAGGTCACGGTCGGCAGCTTCAGGGCCTTGGCGTCGACGGCGCCGAAATATTCCTGGCTGGCCAGGTTCACCAGGGTGGGGTCGGCGTGGCCCTCGGCGGCGGCGTTCAGGGTCTTGGAGATCGTCTCGCCCCAGAAGTCGTAGAGGTTGGAGCCCTTCTTGGTCTTCAGCCGCGTGCCCATCTCCAGGCGATAGGCCTGCAGGGCGTCCAGCGGGCGCAGCACGCCGTACAGGCCCGACAGGATGCGCAGGTGATCCTGGGCCCAGTCCAGGGCCGGGCGGTCCAGCTCCCGCGCGTTGAGACCGGCGTAGACGTCGCCGTTGAAGGCGATGACCGCTTGCAGGCCCTCCTCGACAGCGGCGTCGAAGTGCTGAAAGCGCTCGCGGTTCAGCTCGGCCAGCTTCTCGGAGATGTGCATCAGTCGGCGCAGGTCGGCCACCGTCAGCTTGCGCGTCACCTTGGCCAGCTCGGCGATCTGGGGTTTCAGCTCGGGCGTGGTGAGGGGCAGCACCTTGTCGGAGGCGGTGAAGTCCAGCGACTTGGCGGGAGAAATGACCATCAGCATGGCGGTCCAGATAGAGGCTCGAGCGGGCCGAAGCTAGTGCGTGACGGCCGAAAGTGGGACCGGTTTCGGCGCCCGTCACGCACCGGGTCTGGAGTGCGCGGCTGGACAATGGCGGCGCTCGCCGCGATGTTGCCCGCCCTTTCGACGGACACCACCGATGCCTCAGCTTCTCGGCCTCACCGCCGCCCTCCTCTGCCCGCTGGTCATGTTCGTGGGCCTGTTCGTCGTGCTGCGCACGCCGGCCCTGAAGTGGCGCATCGCCTGGGCGGTGCTGTGCTTCGTCGGGATCGGGGCGTTCTGGATGCGGGCCTCGGACGGCGCCTGGGGCTTCGTGCCGGCCGCCATCAACATCCTGGGTCCGGGCCAGCAGGTCGGCTACTTCAAGGCCACGGCCCCGCTGGGCGCCATCGCCGCGATGTTCGTCTGCGTGAGCGTCCGCCGCGCTCAGCAGGCGGCGGCGGCGAAGCGGCGGGACGAAGATGCCGCGTAGAAAGCTCTTCCAATCCGCTCATCCCGGCGGATGCCGGGATGAGCGGGATCAAGAGTTAGAACAGCACCCGCGGGTTCATGATCCGTTTGGGATCGAGCGCCGCCCGCACGGCCCGCAAGGCCTCGACCTCGACCGGGCTCTTGTAGCGCAGGGCCTCGACCGACTTCATCGCCCCCAGGCCGTGCTCGGCGCTGATCGAGCCGTCCATCGCCGCGACGATGTCGTGGACCACCCGCGCGCCCTCGTCGCGCAGGGCGTCGTGCGGATCGTCGGCCGCCCCGTCGGCCCTCAGCACGTCGTAGTGCACGTTGCCGTCGCCGACATGGCCGAAGGCCACGACCCTGACGCCCGGCGACAGCCTTTCGACCGCCATCGTGGCCTGGTCGATGAAGTCGGCGACCTTCGACACCGGCACAGAGACGTCGTGCTTCCAGGCCGCGCCCTCGGGCTTCTGGCCGCCGGACTGATTCTCGCGCACGGCCCAGAAGGCATGGGCTTGGCTCTCGGTCTGGGCGACCGCGGCGTCCTGGATCAGGCCCGTCTCCAGCGCCCCGGCCAGCAGCCGCTCCATGGCCGCCTCGGCCGCGCCGGGCTCGCCCGAGGCCGTCTCGATCAGCACGTACCAGGGGTGCACGGCCTCCAGCGGCTCGCGCAGGCCGGGGATGTTCTTCAGCGCGAAGGCCACGCCCAGGCGGCCCATCAGCTCGAAGGCCTCGACGGCGCCGCCGGTCTCGTCCTTGGCCTTGGCCAGCAAGGCGATGGCGTCGTGCGGCGTGGCCACCGCGGCGATCGCCACGCAGCGCGAGGCCAGCAGGGGATGGAGCTTCAGGCTGGCGGCGGTGATGATCCCCAGCGTGCCCTCGGCTCCGATCAGCAGGTGCTTGAGGTCGTAGCCGGTGTTGTCCTTGCGCAGGCGTTTCAGGCCGTTCCAAACCTCGCCGTTGGGCAGCACGGCCTCGACACCCAGGATCTGCTCGCGCATCACGCCATAGCGCAGCACGGCCGTGCCGCCGGCGTTGGTCGAGGCCAGGCCACCGATGGTGCAAGACCCTTCCGAAGCCAGGCTCAGCGGGAAGCGGCGGTTCACCGACAGCGCGACCTCGTGGGCCTTGGCCAGGGTGACGCCGGCCTCCAGCACCATGACGTCGTCGAAGGCGTCGACGTCGCGCATGGCGGTCAGCTTCTCGGTCGACAGCAGGACCTCGCCCTGCGGGATCTGGCCGGCGACCAGGCCGGTGTTGCCGCCCTGCGGGGTGATCGCCACGCCCTCGGCGGCGCAGATCCCGACCACGGCGGCGACCTGCGCCGTCGAGCGCGGCAGGGCCAGCAGCGGCGTCTCTCCCGACCACCGCCCGCGCCACTCGTTCAGCTTGGGCGCCAACCGATCGGGGTCCTGGCTCCACCCGCCTTCGCCGAGCACGGCCTTGAGGCGGGAAACGACGTCGGCGGGAACGGGCTTGGTCATGGCGCGGAGGATACGCTTCCGAGGCCGTCGCTGTCAGTATATACTCCAGTCTATACCGGAGACGCCGATGGGCATCCTGATCAAGAACCCCGAGGCCGAACGCGCCGTGCGCGAACTGGCCGAACTGACCGGCGAAAGCCTGACGACCGCCGTCGAGATCGCGGTGAAGGAGCGGCTGGAGGCCAAGCGCGCGGCCGCGCCGAAACACAAACCGCGCAGCGTCGCCGAGATGGACGCGATCACCTGGAAATACCTGACGCCGGAAGCTCGCGCCGGGCTCATTCCGCCGATCACGAAAGCTGATTATGACGCGCTCAACGCAATCCCCGGCGTGGATGACGAATGAGGCTGGTTGTCGATACCTCAGCCCTGGTCGCAATCGCACTACGCGAGCCGGACCGAGGTCCGTTTGTCCAAACCCTGGAAGCCGCTGACGAAATCCTGATCTCACCCATGAACTACGTCGAGACGGGCGTGGTTCTGACCACGCACGGACTGTTCAGCGCGCGCGACGCGATCGACGCCTGGCTCGCTGACTATCGCGTCCAGGTCGCGTACGAGCCCGCGATCGAAGCCGCGGCGCTCGACGCCTATCTCACCTACGGCAAGGGTCGCCATCCCGCCCGCCTGAACCTGGCCGACTGCTTCGCCTACGCCCTGGCCCAGCAGCTGGACGCCCCGCTGCTCTACAAGGGCGACGACTTCCCGCTGACCGACGTCCGCTCGGCGCTGGACGCCTAGTCCGCCGCCGGGTCCGGCAGGCCGCGAACGTCGCGCCAGTATTCCTCGCGGACGTCGTCGTCGATCGTCGGGGGATCGCCCGCGCCCTTGTAGAGGCGGTCGTCGCCGCCCTTGCGGGCCTTGGCGATCCAGAAGGGCTGACCGGTTTCGCTGTCGCTGAAATTGGCCTTCAGGCCCGAATTGCGCAGCGCCTGGAACGTGCGGCCCGCGTAGTAGAGCGTCTCGCCGGTCTTCGAGAGCCGGACCCGCCCGATCCGCGCCGGACCGTTCAGGCCCTTGGACTTGTCTTCAAGGTACATGATGCGGAATTTCATCCGCCCTTATCCCACGAACCCGGCCGCCCGTCTCAGTCGGTCGTTGATCGCCTCGCCCAGGCCTTCTTCGGGGATCGGCGCGACGGCGATACCGGCGGGTTTCGTGCGGTCGGCGGCGCGCAGGAAGGCGAACAGGTTCGCGGCGGCCTCGGCCAGGTCGCCCGACGGGCTGAGGTTGAAGACGCCCTCCCCGTCCGGCCAAGGCCCGAACGCCAGATACGCCTCGCCGGCCTCCGGCGCCGTCGCGTCGATCCGCACGGGGGCGTCCGGCGCGTAGTGCAGGGCCAGGCGGCCGGGCGAGCGCTTGGCGTCGTTATCGGCCTCGGCCAGCGGGCCGACCACCGCCTCCAGCTGGGCGCGGGTCACGGCGCCGGGCCGCAGCAGGCGGACGGGGCCGTCCAGCACGGCCACGACGGTGCTCTCCAGCCCGACCTGGCAGGACCCGCCGTCCATGGCGGCGGCGGTCTTGTCGCCGGTCTCGGCGAAGGCGTCCTCGAAGGTGGTCGGGCTGGGCCGGCCCGAGCGGTTGGCCGAGGGGGCCACCACCGGACCTCCGAAGGCTTCCAGCACGGCCCGCGACAGCGGATGGCCGGGCACGCGGATGGCCACGGTGTCCAGCCCGGCCCGCGCCAGGTCGCAGACGGCGGCCGTGTCGCGCACCGGGGCGACGATGGTCAGGGGGCCGGGCCAGAAGGCGGCGGCCAAGGCCTGGGCGCGGTCGTCTAAGGCGGCGATGCGGACGGCGGTCTCGACGTCGTGGACGTGGGCGATCAGCGGGTTGAAGCGCGGCCGCCCCTTGGCCTCGAAGATGGCGGCCACGGCCGTGGGGTTCGAGGCGTCGGCGCCCAGGCCGTAGACGGTCTCGGTCGGCAGCAGCACCAGCCCCCCGTCGCGGAGGGCCCGCGCCGCAGCCTCTATTTCCGCTTGGCCGTGATGGCGAAGCTGACCTTCACCTTGCCGCCGATCTGATCCGTGGAAGCCCATTCGCCCTGTCCAACCCCGAACGCCGTCCGGTCCAGGGTGGTTACACCGCGCGCAATGGCCGTGTCGCCGTCGATCTTCAGGGTGAAGGGCAGGCTGACCGGCTTCTTGACGCCGCGCAGGTCCAGCGTTCCGTCGGCGACGAACTTGCCTTCGCCGGTCTTGCGGAACTTGTTGGCGGTGAAGACGGCCTTGGGATGGGCCGCGGCGGCGAAGAAGTCGTCGCTGGGCAGGCTCTGGTCGCGCTGGTCGTCGCCGGTGGCGCCCGAGGTCATGTCGATGCTCGCCGTCAGCTTCGAGCGGTCCAGCGCCTCGGGCGAGAACAGGATGTCGGCCGTCCAGCGCTTGAACTGGCCGTCGATGGCGTCGCCGGCCCAGGTGGCCGAGAACGACAGGGTCGAGCTCTTGGCCACGGTCCAGGCGACCGGGTCCTTCAGGGCGTTGTCGGG